>CP031591.1 GCA_003217735.2 Marinibacterium anthonyi
ATGAGACAGGTATTTTCTCACACACCCGCCTTGGCGGAACGATCTTCTGTACCCGGCACGAACCCGTACAGGGTCATCGAGCCGATCCGAGCGCTTCGCAAAGAACTCGGTCTGACACCAAATGACCTGGTAACACTGCAGGCCTTGATCAGCTTCATGCCGAAGAAGGCCGGACAAACAGCTCCAATGACTATCGTCTTTCCCTCAAACGCATCATTGTCTGAGAGAACGAACGGTCTGAACGAGAGAACGATCCGACGGTGTATCGGGCGCCTCGTGGACGCCAATTTGATCCAACGCAGGGATAGCGCAACCCGCAAACGGTTCCCTCTTCGCTACGGTGGAGTGATCAAAGATGCCTTTGGCTTCGATCTACAGCCAATGTTTGATCGGGAAAGTGAGCTCACAGAACACGCAAAACAGCTTGTCGGCGATCAGGAAGAGCTACGATCACTCAGGGCGGAGGCGCTGGCTCTTCGTGTCGAAGCTTTGCGCCAAGCAAACGATGATGAGACATTCACATTTCTCCACAACGTGCGCAACATCCTACGCCGTGCAACTCTCAAAGCCGACGAAATCATAGAACTTATCAAGAAGTTGGCAGAGTTGGCCGGAGCGACCATCAGAGGGTTTCCGGCCGGAAACCCTGAAGCTCAGGAAACGATGCCCGACCTATTGTCCGGCGACGACGGACAAAATGTCCGGCACGTAGAACCCACAAGATTGAATATAAAAAAGGATACTACAGATGCTCACAGCAGCTCTGGTTTTAGCGAACACCGAGATCCAACAACTATGGCTTGGACGGACCTGAAAAACGTATCGGACTTCTTCCCCAATGAACCAAGAGATCATCAATCCGTTTTGAACATGTTGGCTGATGTCGGGAAATTGCTGAGAATAGAACAAGGCAGGATCATGAGACACCTTAGAGAAAGAGGTCCAGGGCAGCTCCTTATTGCACTCGACGAATTAATTTTGAGGGCTAGCACGGGACAGGTGAGGAACACCAACGCCTACCTAGACGCAATGATGAGGCAAGGGATGTGATGGTCTTATCACGGTCACTCAACCAGCTCGTGATTGAGCTTAGTCTTCGATGCTACGGCAAATTTTCCCGGATAGTTCCAACCATACGATCATCGAGAGGGAAAGGAGTGTTGGTTTGAGGGTGACGGGAAGTGAGATCGGGAGAGTGGCTTCCGACGCCCGTCGTGGAGAAGATCTGATGGCGAAAGCAGCCCAGAAAATCACCCTGTCCCCTTCACGGGATATCCCTTTCGACAAGCTGGTGCTGAGCCAGTCCAATGTGCGGCGCATCAAGGCTGGCGTGTCTGTCGAGGAACTGGCCGAAGACATCGCTCGCCGCGGTCTGTTGCAGAGCCTAAGCGTGCGGCCCGTGTTGGGTGACGATGGGACCGAGACCGGCAAGTTCGAGATCCCGGCCGGTGGACGGCGGTTCCAAGCGTTGTCCCTGCTGGTGAAGCAGAAGCGTTTGGCAAAGACGACACCCATTCCCTGCATCGTGCGGGATGCAGCGTCCGACATCCTCGCCGAGGACGATTCCTTGGCCGAGAACATGCAGCGGGTCGCCCTGCACCCGCTCGACCAGTTCCGCGCGTTTGTGTCCCTCCGCGACAAGGGTCAGAGCGATACAGAGATTGCTGCGGCCTTCTTCGTGACGCCACAGATCGTGAAGCAGCGCTTGAAACTCGCCTCCGTCGCCCCTGCACTGCTTGAGGTCTATGCCGAGGATGGCATGACGCTGGAGCAGCTCATGGCCTTCACCGTGAACCCCGATCACGCGCGTCAGGTTCAGGTCTGGGATGTGATCCATTCATCCTGGAACAAGGAGCCATTCCAGATCCGGCGCATGCTGACCGAGACCTCGGTCCGGGCGTCCGACCGGCGCGCGATCTTTGTGGGTGTTGAGGCCTACGAAGCGGCGGGCGGCACGATGCTGCATGACCTCTTTCAGGGCGATGACGGTGGCTGGCTCGAGGACCCTGCCCTGCTCGATCGGCTGGTGGCGGAAAAACTCCAGGCCGAGGCTGAGACGGTTGCGGTTGAGGGCTGGAAGTGGATCGAGGTAGCACTCGACCTGCCCTATGGCTTCAGCCACGGTCTGCGGTCCTTGTCCGGCGATCCGGCACCGATGACGGATGACGAAGGTGCGGCCCATGCCAAGCTGCTCGCCGAGTATCGGGCGCTGGAAGAGGAATACGCGGGTCAGGATGACATCCCCGACGAGGTCGACACGCGGCTTGGCGTTTTGGAAGCGGAGATGGAAAAGATCGAAACCCGGCCGTTGATCTTCGACGCGGAGGAGATCGGGCGGGCAGGGGCGTTCGTCACGCTCGACCGCTACGACGCTCTGGCAGTCTATCGCGGCTATGTGCGTCCAGAGGATGAGCCCGTTGACGAGACCGCGGTCCAGGGTGGCGCTGATCCTGCGGTGGCGGGGCAGGGGGATGATCGTGATCTCACCGATGGCCATGGCAGTGCCGCCCATGGCGGAACCGTCATCATGTCGGGTGGCCAGCCGATCGGAACTGACTTGCCGGATGATGAGGATGACGGAGCGCTGAAGCCACTGCCCGAGCGGTTGGTCATGGAGTTGACGGCCCACCGGACGCTGGCACTGCGTGAAGCGATCGGGCGCTCGCCGGATGTCGCGCTGACGCTGCTGCTTCTGAAGCTGGTGACGGACACCTTCCGCACCTCCTCTGCTTCGGGCAGCTGTCTCGAAGCCTCAGTGCGTCACGTCTACATGTCGGCGCAGGCGCCCGATCTGAAGGACAGCGTGGTGGCCAAGCTGGTCGACGAGCGTCATGCGGAATGGGAAGCCGATCTGCCGCTTGGCGATGATGCGGCACTCTGGGATTATCTGACGGTCCTCGACGAGGGCAGCCGTCTGGCTCTGCTGGCGCATTGCCTCAGCCTCGGGATCAACGCGCTGCATGAGAAGGTGAACCCCTACGGGGCAGGCATCTCTGCAGGTGGACTGACCCGGCGGATGGCGCATGCCGATCTCGTGGCGCGCGCCACAGGTCTCGATATGGTCGAGGCGGGCTGGGAGCCGACGGTCGACACCTATCTCAACCGCGTGCCCAAGGCCCGCATCCTCGAGGCCGTGCGCGAGGCGAAAGGGGAGGGGACTGCCCAACTCCTCGATCACCTGAAGAAAGGCGAGATGGCCAGTGAAGCCGAGCGCCTGCTGAAGGGCAGCGGCTGGTTGCCCGAGGTCCTGCGCCGAAACGATCTCGTGGCGCTGGACGGTGAGGACTGTGCCGAAGGGCAGGGGGTGGATGCCGAAGCGGCTGACAGCGTCAGTGAAGCTGACCTTCCTGCGTTCCTGACGGATGACCTGCCTGCTGAAGGCGCGTCGATGCTGGCCGCGGAATAACGTGATCCAGCGGGGGGCGGGGATTCCGCCCCCCAATCACCCTATAACGTAACAATATCAATAAGATGAGTGCGATTATTCGCATTCGGAATGAGGAATCATGTCTGCAACAACCATCATCGAGACTGCCCCCCTCGGGGCGCTCATTCGCTACACCGACGGCAGCCCCAAGCCCCCGGCACGCTTCACGAAGAAGCTGGCGGCCTGGGAGCGGTCGAACGGCGTTGGCCGTCTTGTGAAAAAGGAACCACCCCGACCTTACCCGACATGGACGGCACCCGCGTCGTTCACGCTGCATGAGGGCAACTTCGCCTCTGACGGGGTCATCCTCGTGACCATCATGCGCAGCCATTCGGCTGACAGCGCCCTGGTCTTCGAGGTGGCCGAGGAGCCGAAGCCCGGGCAGGTGCGCGTGCTTCTCGACTTCGGCGGCAACACGGAGTTGCTGCATCTGGCGGAATCCATCACCGCGGCCGAGCTTTGGATCGCCAAGGAAGGATACCGCAATGCGCGACTTGAAATCGTTGGCGATGAAGAGGGCGAAAGGGCAGGGGGCGCGGACCTGGCCGCCTGAGCCCAACTGAAACCGAGGGGCCCGCCTCAGCGCGGGCCTCTCAACCATCACAACCTTGTCCCGCGATGTCGCGGGGCACCAAAGGAACCATCCCCAAGGAAGGACGTCTTCAACCAAGAGCGTGGCCGGGAGGCTGGCGGCGTTCCAAGCATCAGCGGGACAACCGGCTCCTGACGTTGGCGGACCATCCCCCGCTCGCCACTCCCTTCCTTGGCCAGAATCCCGTCTTCGAGATCAACCCGCGAGGGGTCGGACTACGGGCAAGCCCGTGCCGCCGGGCGGATTCGGACGAGCCGAACGCACCCGGTGATGTCAGCCAGTATTCGGGCCTTCGAGGTCCTGTCGCGCGGGGGATGGTCCCCCGCCTCCAAGACAGGAACCAAACAGATGTCCCGCAAAGATGCACACGCCTTCGCCGCCTCCCTCGCCGCCACGCTCATGGTCTCGATCGTCGTCTTCCAGGCAGGGGATGGAACTTTCGGCGCCGTCCCCGCCGATGAAATCGACGGCGACGAGGTTCAGGTGCTGATTGAGATTGACCCGTGGGCTTAGGCCCACGGTTACCTCGGCAGGCTCACGCGGAGGCGCAGAAGCGTCTTCTGCTGCGTCGTTGCGCTCTCGCACGGCACTGGTGAGATATCCGAAAGAGCGGACCGTCGAAGGAACATCGCTGGACCACTGAAAGCCACGAAATCGCCAAGCCCACTGCGCCTGCCACAACGTCAGGATGATCGACGTGTATGGCCCATAGCGGGCACCGGTGGCAGTGCATGTTGCTGCGGCGCAGCTTGACTCAACATTGCTTTTGAAACGGACTATCTCGACGCGGATCTGATCATATGTTTAATGTGATACCTGAAGGAATAGGGGATCAGCGACGGTGGGAGCCTTCAAAACAAATAGCGAGCGCAGGATTCGTGCCGCCCTGAGGAAGTGTCATCTTCGACACGCTAGTGTACAGCATGATGTCTTGATGATCGACGAACTTGGGCTCGCCCACGCCAAAAGCCGTATCGATTTGGCCGTCTTCAACGGCCACTTGCACGGCTACGAGATCAAGAGTGCCGGCGACACGCTCGACCGCCTGCCCCGCCAACTCGCGGTCTACACGGGTGCCCTCCAGAAGCTTACTCTCGTCATTGCTACCCGTCATCTCGACATGGCAGAGACGATTGCTCCAAACTGGTGTGGGTTGACGGAGATCGTCGAGGGACCGCGCGGTGGCATCACGTTCGCGAGCCGTCGACGCGCTCGCGCGAACCCGGACCTCGACCCGTACATGCTGGCGCACTTGCTCTGGCACCCGGAAGCGCAGGACTTGTTACGCGCAAGGGGTGCCTCAAAGGCCGACGTGAATGCACCTCGAAAGCATCTCTACCGCTTGCTTGCAGATGAGGTCCCGGTTCGCGAACTGGCGCCAGCAATCAAAGCGGCTATGGCGTCCCGAACAGGGTGGCGAGATCATCAGCGACCGTCGTGATGTGATGGTTGATTGCGACGTCCTTCCAACGCGATAGATTGCTAGGGCTCTCCGCCATCACCGCGCAGTCGGCTATATATTTGTCGCCATAGGAGAAATTTGCCCCGCGAAACGCGAAGGCGGGGTCCTTTACCACCTCGGCGCAGTGCGTGTGCATCTGAGCTGGATTGTCCCGAAACGCGCCACCCTTTCGCGTCGCCCAAGTCTCGGGCGTAGTGTAGACAATCTTGCCCGCCGCCTTCACCTTGCGCATGTCCATCGCCGTGAATTCTGGGTGCACAATCGTGTGGTCCCCAAAAATCGGGCGTCGCATCCCAGTCGGCATCGCGGACAATAGTTCCTTGAAGAACAGCCAATCATGCCGCGGAATCTCGTCCGTTCCTTTCGCGAGCTGCGCGAAGGACTCCGGGATCGCCGTTCCCAAAAGAACGAGGTTGCGCACCTCGTAGAGGTTGCCAAGGCGTTTCAGGGCGGCTGTAAGGGCTGTCGCGAAGACATTATAGGGCTCGAAATTACGCGCTCGAAGATCGACTATCACGTCAAGCTCATTTAGCCCAATGCCAAGGCCGATCGCGAAGTTTATGATCGCTTTGCGTGGATTGCCGCTCATTAGTTCTTCAAGACGAAGGAGAACGGCCGCGCCGTGACCGTCCGCGGTCGTCGCACGGGCGGCCGCGTTCATGGTTTCGGAATCGGCTTCTAAGGGCAGAGCAGGGATTGCGATGGTACCGTTGGGGCGCAACCCGTCGAGTACATAGTCGAGCGGATGCGCGTTGTCGTCCATGCGCCCCTCCGCAATTGTAGTATCGAGGGCGATCCAGGCCGGTCGATGGCCCCACTTTGCGGTGAACCGGGCGATGAAGGGGTGGACATGCTCATGGACGGATTTCTTCGGCTGCCATATCTCAAAATCAAACTCGACGGGTGGGATAGTGATGAGGGGTATCACTTGATCCTTAACCGCTGGCTTCAGGCGAAAGAGGGCTTGGTACTCCCCCTGTCGCCATCGCAGGGCTGGCACGTAGGTATCTTCAGACAAGTTCATCGCCATCCTCCTCGAACTGCGACACGACCTGATCTTGGCCGATCAGCCCCCCGAGAATAGTATAGTCGCCGCGCTCTTTGCGAATGCGCCCAGCGATAATGCTGGGGTCGATGCCGAGGTTCTTGGCGTCTATCCGCACCGCCTCCTCAGACAAGGCGAAGCGCGACAGGCACTCGTCCCACTTCGACTGCGGTATTAGGCTATCGAGCGCGAATGCATCGGCCTCGCGCTCGACCTTGTCATCGCCGACTGTTTCCTCCTCATCGAAGAAATCGTAGCGCAGCCCGTCCATGAGGTGCAGAAATACGTGCCCTAACTCATGCAGGAGCACGAACCAGAAATTGTCGAGGCGATCGAAGCGCAGTGTGAGTCCGATAACCGGCCGGCCGTCGAGATTGAGCATGGCGCCTCCATCAAGATAGGTGCCTGACAGGTGCTTCTCCGTGACGAGGATGATGCCCTTGGAGAGAAGGAGAGCCTGCGCCCGCTTGGGGCCGTCCTCGCGCCGCGTGAGAGCAACGAGATCAGCGATCCAGCGATCGTCGGCAACGAAATCTGGTGGTGCATGTGTCTCTACGACGTTTTGGGCGCGCTCTAAGATACGCGCTTGCCAGGCGAGCAGCGAGTACTCGTTTGGTACCGAGCCGCCATGCATCTTCTTGCGGTGGTATGCACTTGCAAACTGCGGCCCGGCCACTCGCATGAAGTAGTCGCGTGCGAGCTGGTAGACGTCGCTCCTGCGAGGCACGTCGAACCAACCGCGCTTTGCCATCTCGCGAGCGGGGAACTGCTTCCACACCACATCGTTTATGTCCGACCATGAGAAGACAGACCCCTTGGAGGTATCGTCGCTTTCGAACAGTCCCGTTGTGTGGACGTTTAGAGCCTCGCACACGTCGATCAGTCGAGCGAGGCTAGCCCCCGTATAGTCGGATGCCTCGTAGCGTTGGATTTGTTGAGCCTTCATCCCGAGCCGTTCGGCAAGGTCGGTCTGGCTCAAGCCGGCCGCGATCCGCGCCTGTACCAGCACGGACGGCAGGTTCTCCAGCGAGTGCGTCTTGGCGAACGTGATCTCGCCCGACTTCAGAAGCTCGTAGTGGGAGAGTTCAGCTTCCAAGGTCGCGATCTGGCTTTTGATGGCATCGGCTTGGGCATCGCGTAGCCAGCGCTGCTCGCCGGTCGCAGCGGCGTCCTTGGACTGAGCGGCAGCGAGCGCGCTGCGGAGCTTGTCTAACTGCCCTTCGGATATGGAATACTGCTTTTCGCTGTAGATCATGACGTCACCGTTGGTTGGAGCATCGGGTCGGCCGAAAGATCGATCGCGACAATGCCCTTGGGGGCACCGGTGAAGCGATCGATTTGGAAGAACTCGACGAAGATGGTCCCGGCCTGATCGGCCGGGATCGTGGAGGGGAACAGTTCCCCATGATACTTGGCCTTCTGCGCCGCTCGGTTGTTCTCGAAGGTGAGCAACACCGGATCGAGAAAAGCCGGATCGACGCTGGTAGGGTCCCAGCACGCATCGTAGTCGCCTGGACGGGGCTTGGCCGTTACGAAGCTCCCGTCAAGGAAGGCGCGCCGACATCCCGCGCCTTGGAGGTTGGCCAAGGCGGCGACAAGTCCCCTGAACTGCGCCCGACGCCTTGGATTCGATGCGAATCGCATCTCGACCTCGGCAAGGGTCGCCAGATGGATGCCTGGTGGTAGTACGGGCCACGGCGAGCCGGGTAGATCGAAGTGGTCTGGAATCATGATTACAACAATAATGTTGTAAGTTGATTAAGTCAAGCGATGCAACGGCGCGGTAGGAGATCTCCGAAGGGGCGCTTTTTTTCGTTGCGCCTGGTTCGTGATAGCAAATCAATTTGGGCATGCTGCGACGGTCCGCTTCCCGCCCTCTGTGAGGATCGCTCGGAGCGGGCAGATCAGCCGCACTAACCAACTAGGTGAGGCCGCTTCTGTCCTGCGCGGGCACCAGGCTCAAATGAACGGGTCGGGCACCGCGCAGCCTCGGGTTCTTTAGCCGCAGGGTTGGTGATCGTTCAGCGGATTTCCAGATCACCAGTAGTTGTACCAGTAGCCAGCGCGTCCACGAACCACTTCGGTTTACGCCCACGACCGGACCAGGTGACGGCTGGGTTCTCAGGGTGCTGATATTTTGGTGCGACTGGGTCGCGCTTGGCCTTGCTGTCTGTCCCGACCAGTTCCGCTAGGGAGTAGCCCATTTCTCTGGCCACAGCTTCCACCTTGGCGCGGGCTTCCACCTTTTGTCGATCCTCAAAGGTGGAGATCGCCTTGGCGATGTCCCTCTGCATTTTCTTAAGCTCGGGAAGCGACAACGCCTCGAGATCGTAATCAGCCATGCTATGCCTCGTGTCCTGAATGTTCCGGTATCGATAGCCCGCCGGGGCACGGGCCCGCAACTCCCGTAGGCAGGGAGGCAGGTGACGAGGGTTGGTTGAACCATAATCTTGGCCGCCAGTTTAGGTTGCTGGGCTTGAGTTCAGCAGTCCCGATTGGCAAGATGACAGGGTCTGGCATGGGCTCCCCGCGCCTCTCTGACTTCTGGGCCATCCCTTCGACTGACAATCCCCTAATCCCGTTCGGCCTCCTGCGCGCAACCCCGCGTCAGCCCGGGCCGTGTTGGCCGCCTGTGGCGTCCTGCCCGCTCCACCCCGGGCCTCTGGGGGTTTCCGGCGTCCGTTCCGTCCACCGTGCACGCGTCACCCGACGGGCTTTTTCCGGGTCTTGTCGAAGGGACGGTCCCGAAGACAGGAAACACAGGAGCTAATCATGCAGAACATCGTCATCCTCGCCGGCAACATCGGTCAAAAACCCGAAACCCGCACCACCCAAGGCGGCACCAACATCACCAACTTCAGCCTCGCCACCTCGCGCCCCCGCCTCTCGGAAGGTCGCGTCCTTCGCGACGAGAACGGCTACCGGGTCATGGACACTGAATGGCACCGCATCACCTGCTTCAACGGTCTCGGCAAGACGGTCGCGGAGCATTGCGAAAAGGGCATGAAGGTCCTCGTCCATGGCCGCATCCACTACAGCAAGTGGATCGACAGCATGGGCAACGACCGCTACGGCTGCGAGATCATCGCCGAGAAGGTCGACTTCCTGAGCCGCCCGAAGTCGGCCGAGAACGAAAACCCCGAGTTGGTCGACCGCGACGACGAGATCCCGTTCTGAGGAACGGGGTCTCCCCCTCGGGCCCGGCGGGGAAACCCGCCGGGTTAACTATGCTGAGTACCTTCGCGACAACACCCCGCTGCGTAGCGAGCCTAAGAATGGCGTCACGAACTCCTGTTCTCAACGCCAGTGCAGACTTCCCAGCAATCGACGGTGACTCTCGATTGCAAGCTTGATGAGCTCGGGGTCCCCTCTTCCAAATCCAGCCTTTGCTAAAACGGCGATGAAGTTGTCGTCGTCAAAGCGCTTGGAAATCCGTTCGTGGTATTCCCAGGCCCAGCCGGCACGACCAACGGGTGCCCATACATAGTTTCTCCCAGTTGATGGCTGGCTCATCACTTCCTGAACCTGGGTTTTCTCTGTTGCTTCAATGTATCGAATCGCAGTTATCCCTTCTGCGAACAAAAATGCATCTGAGACTGATGATCGCGGTGGAAGGAAAGTACCGCACCATTTTCTGAAGGCTCCGTCCACCAAATGATCTGGAAAAGGCGTATACCGCCGGTCCATTTCGGGCATTTTCTGCCAGTAGTCCTTTTTCGATCCTTCCCAAGTCAAAGGGCCAACAACATCCAAGAGGCGTTCGGTGCGTGCGCGCCGGTTCTCTACTTCGATGCCCATGAAGCTGTGCAGCGCCTGCCAACGCTCTGCCGCCTGTAGACCAAGAGCACACGCTTTATAGGCCAAAACCGCTGGGTAGCTCCGCATTTCGAGATAAACGACACGACCGCCCTGTGTATCGGCAGCGAAGCTGAGAATACCTCTAATGGCCTCCTCCACGGTCTTAAGTTGGATATCGTCCCCCCATCTACCTATTAGACCGCAAGCCTTGGTCAGACCCTCTGAAACGGATTCGTACAGGGCTACACGCCTTTGGAAATCCTCTGGTGCAACCGGGCCGTTCGGCGCTAAATCGCCTTGATCGTGACTGACCTGCCACGGGATTTTTCCTCCACCTACGATTAGAGTCCGGCCCAACTTGAGGACGGACAATGAAACGAACGAGATTCACAGACGAGCAGATCATCGGCATCTTGGCTGAGCATGAGGCAGGCGCGAAGTGCGCTGACCTGTGCCGCAAGCACGGCATGTCGGAGGGCACTTTCTATAACTGGAAGGCCAAGTTCGGCGGCATGACTGTGTCGGAGGCGAAGCGGCTGAAGGCGCTCGAGGAAGAGAACGCGAAGCTGAAGAAGCTCTTGGCCGAGCAGATGCTCGATCTGGCCGCGATGAAGGATCTGGTCGCAAAAAAATGGTAGGGCCCGCCGTGAAGCGCGAAGCGGTCGCATACCTTCAGGCCGGTCACGGTTTGTCGGAGCGGCGGGCCTGCCGGATCATCGGAGCGGATCGCAAGATGGTCCGCTACCGGTCGCAGCGTGCGCCTGACACGGTGCTACGTGGCAGGCTGCGCGAGTTGGCCAATGAGCGGCGTCGGTTTGGCTATCGGCGGCTCTTCGTGCTCCTGCGCCGCGAGGGCGAACCATCCGGCATCAACCGGATATATCGGCTCTACCGCGAGGAAGGCCTGACGGTACGCAAGCGGAAGGCCCGGCGTAAGGCGGTCGGAACACGGGCCCCGATCCTGGTCGAGGCGCGGCCCAATGCGCGCTGGTCGCTGGATTTCGTCCACGACCAATTCGCTAGCGGCCAGCGCTTCCGAGTGCTCAACGTGGTCGACGATGTCACCCGGGAGTGCCTGGCGGCAATCCCGGATACCTCGATCTCGGGACGGCGTGTTGCCCGTGAACTTTCGACCCTGATCGAGCGGCGCGGCAAGCCCGGAATGATCGTCAGCGACAATGGGACGGAACTGACCAGTAACGCCATCCTGCGGTGGTGTTCCGAGTACCGCGTCGAATGGCATTACATCGCGCCGGGCAAACCGATGCAGAATGGCTTCGTGGAGAGTTTCAACGGGCGGATGCGCGATGAGCTGCTCAACGAGACGATGTTCCGCAATCTCGCCCATGCGCGCGTCGTGATCACCGCCTGGGCCACTGACTACAACACAGAACGCCCGCATTCGGCCTTGGATTACCAGACCCCGACCGACTACGCGCGAACCCTGACCACCGCAATCGCCCGCCCCGCTGCGCGAGATGAAAGCTCCGCGCGTCGGGCGATTGCTCAACCCGCGCCAATGGGCGTAGACAACCACCGGGCTCCGGTCGCGGCTGGATGAAAGTTCAGTGGCAGGTCATGACGGGCAACAATCCGCTCCACTTCTTCGGACACCAAATCCGATAGCTGAATCCGGTATTCCGGCTTGGCCAAATACCGCTTGGCGCGGCTTACCGTCATATCGACGCTTAGCGGATTTTGACGCTGTGACTGCTCAAGTGTTTCCACCTGTTCCACCAGCTTCACAAAGAACGAATCCGCATCAGCGACCGGGATGGTCACACCCTTCCGGGCGTTGCACAACTCGGCTCCACGACCCCGCAACTCTCCTCTAGAAGCCCAAAACATCGGATACCGGCGATTTGGCGCGCGCACGATCGCAGCCCTTAGCGCGTGATCCCACTCCCCGGACCAGCCGCAGACGATCAGCCCGTGTTCGTCAATGATCCTGTCCAACAATTTGTTGTATGCATCTGGGTAGGTCTGCAGCTCAGAATCCGTATTGAGGATCCGGGCATCCTTGTAATCGCCATGCAATTTTAAGATGTAGCAGGCGCTATGCGTTAATGGTTCCGCGCCCTCCAGAGCATCAGTTGAAGCGACAACAGTTGGTTCAACTCCAACTCCGCGGAGTGCGTTTTCCATCAAGCGGTCAAAATTGGTGGTGACGATCACTCGGACATATCCGCCTCGCACAAGCTTGGCGATTGCTTTGTGCCCCGCTGTGGGAACCTTCCGGCCTTGCTCACGGTCTTCCTCATTTGGCTCGATGTAGCTATGCAAGATCGCGCGGCGCTCTGCGGGGGTGGCTGCAAGCTGTCCCAATAACTCCGAGTAGTTTGGTTCCTTGCCCTCCGTTTCAACGTACCACTTCGCCCAGTCGTCTTGTTCATCGACGCCTTGCGCTGTTGCGACCCGGCGCACAAGGTCCGTGGTGATTTCCCAGCCTGTTGGAATTTCGGCCGCCCGCGACAGACCGGACCCTAACAAGAGCGAGAACACTCCCCGGTTTTCGTGAACCGAGAATGCAAGTTGGGTCGCAGCGTCACCGAAAGCCGTCATTCTTGTCACTCCAAAAGCTATATGCCCGCTCACTTTGGTTCTTGCATACCAGAGCTAGTAGACTTGTCATGTCTCGAACAGGCAAGTCTCTGAAATTCTGTCATCCCACTGAAAACTCGAGAGTGAGAGGAGTGCCGGATTCCCGGTGACGGGCTTAGGGCTGGGAGAGTGGCTCCCGGCGCCTGTCACGGGAGATAGCCGATGGGCGTTGTAGAAGTTCTGGATCCGGTGCAGCCGACGCGGGCTGGTGGCTGGAAAGTGGATGTAAGCCGGGGTGAGCGGAACGGGCGGGTATCGTCCGAATGGTTCGACCGGCCCGATGACGAGCGGTATCTCTCGCTCGACGATCTCTGGGCCAATGTGAAAGGTCGGTCGGAACGCAGCCGCAGCCGGGTGGTGCAGACGGCGGATATCCGGGTCGAGGCCGCGCGTGACAACCCCGAGCGGTTGCACCTGATGCTGCCGAAAGCGCATGAACCGGTGGCGCCCACGCACTGGGCGTTCGGCCAGCTTGCCAGCATCGTCGGTGCTCCGGCCTCCTACCTGCGGCAACTGCCCGCGCCGCTGGCGGGCATCAACTTGCAGTATGGGCTGACCAATCATCGCGCCGAGCAGGTGAAGACCTTCGAGACGGAAGACGGCCGCACGGAGCTGCGCGCGGTGACCGGCCCCGACTACGGCCGCATCCACGATTTCGAACTGGTCGAGGCGGTGCAGCGCATCGCGGGCAATGGCACGGGCGACACGCGCTGGAAGGTGCCGGGCGTGCTCGACTGGTCGACAGGGGTCTACAACCCCGATGTCGAGATCAGCCGCGACACGACCACGCTCTATGCTTCGGACCGCGATGTCTTCCTGTTCCTGGTCGATGACCGCAACCCGATCGAGGCGGGCAAGCTGCCGGACGGCTCCCCCGATCTCTACTTCCGGGGTTTTTACTGCTGGAACTCGGAGGTGGGCGCGAAAACCCTCGGCATGGCGAGCTTTTACCTGCGGGCGGTATGTCAAAACAGGAATCTGTGGGGCGTCGAGGATTTCCAGGAGATCCGGATCCGGCATTCGAAATACGCCGCCTCCCGCTTTGCCCATGAGGCGGCCCCGGCGCTGACGCGGTTCGCCAATTCCTCGCCGCAGGGCTTCGTGAACGGCATCAAGGCCGCGCGCCAGCAGATCGTGGCACGCAGCGATGAGGATCGCGCGGATTTTCTGCGCAAGCGCGGATTCTCAAAAGCTGAATCCGGCAAGATCATCGAGAAGGTGCTGTTGGAAGAGGGCCGCCCGCCCGAGAGTATCTTCGACTTCGTGCAGGGCATCACGCGGCTTGCGCGCGACAAGACCCAGCAGGATGCGCGGCTCGACATGGAAGGGCGCGCCAAGAAGCTCCTCGACCGGGTCGGCTGACCAAACGCCCATGCAGCGATCACCCGACCCCCGGGCGGTCGCTGCAGCTTTTTTCTCAACATGCACGCCGTTGGCTTTGCCCCAAAAGGGCAGGGGGCTTCGGTGTGCGGATTTCAGCGAGACACCCATGACTCCCCAGGAAGAAACCATCGTCCTCGAGGCCCGCGATATCCTCGGCCGTTACCTCAGCCAGAACCCAGTGATCGGGAGCTGGCAAGCGCTGATGGACTATTGCGCGCTCACCGTCCGCGGTCCCATCGAGCGGTTCCATGTCCTCTATCTCGACCGCAAGAACCGCATCATCGCCGATGAGCTCTTGTCGACCGGCACGGTCGATCATGTCCCGGTCTATCCGCGCGAGGTGATCAAGCGGGCGCTGTTGCTGAACGCCAGCGCCCTGATCCTGATCCACAACCATCCTTCGGACGATCCGACACCATCGGAGGCTGATCTCAGCATGACCAGGGAGATCCAGAAGGGCTGCAAGTATCTCGGCCTGACGCTGCATGACCACATCATCGTCGGCGCCGGAACGGCGCTGAGCCTGCGGGGTCTCGGCAAGCTCTGATCGTGGCACCAGACCTGCTGCCGCCACCCCTTCAAGGAAGAGGGTGGCGGTTTGGTCTGTGACGGATGAGGCGGGGAGAGTGGCTTCCCGCGCCGTCGGAGATGTTGCCATGTTTGACCTTCCCCTGCCTATCCAGCCGAGCCCGCGTCCGATGGGCCCCGTTCCAAATGGCGCGACTGTCGCTCCTGATCCCAGCCTGCCTTTCGCGCTGACGCGGATGCACCGGACGCCGGCAGCCCTGATGTCGGGCACCGCGGCCCCCGTGGTCGTTGAGCGTTTTGCGACGCTGGCCGATGCCATGCAGGGGGCGTTTGAACTTGCCGAGGACAACGGCCCCGATGCAGCGCCGCAGTTTCTGGCCATCCTTGATTGCGACCAGCGCCTGGTTCTTGCCGGAGCCGCCAGTCATGGCGCTGTGGCTTGGTGCCACCCTGTCGCCAATGCTCTTGAGGCGCGTTCCGTCGTGACCGAGGCGGTTCAACTTCGCGCCCAGGCTGGCCGCGCCACTGACTGGCACGAGCCTGAACTGGCGCTGCGACTGCGTCACCGGGCTGATCTGCTGGATGCGCGTCTGGTCGACCCGCTCTGGCGCGCCTTTGCCGCCCGCGCGCTGCAGATCGCGGCGTGACGCCCGAGAGACAGAGGAGGGCTGGGAGGGGTTTGAGCCTTCGGGGGGCAGAAGAGTGCGCCACCCGGGAGGTCTGACCTGTCCTAACCGAACGGAGATATCCATGACCCAGACTGAACCCACTCTGGCCGCACCGCTGCGGCCTTCCACCGTCGATTTCGGGGCGATCCTTGCCGCGCATGCCGAACGCACCGCCCGGACCCTCGCCCTGCGCCCGGGCAACAAAGACCGCCTGTTCGATGGCCTCATGGCCGCCGGCATCACTCATGTCACCGTGACTTTCGACGGGGCCGGTGACAGCGGCCAGATCGAAAGCATCGGCGCCTGGGCGGGCGAGACTGCCGTCGACTTCCCCGCGACCGAGATCGACTACGCCGCGCTGACCTGGGACGACCCCGAGGTCGAAATACGGCAGCTCTCGCTGGAGGATGTCGTCGAGCAGCTGGCCTACGACTTCCTTTCCGACACCCATGGCGGTTGGGAAAACAACGACGGCGCTTACGGCGAGTTCTGCTTCGACGCTGCGGCCCGCTGCATCCATCTCGAGTTCAACGAGAGCTTCACCTCGTCCGAACTCTACACGCACGATTTCTGAGGGGGCGACGATGGCACATCCCTATCACCACGCGCTCTCCTCGGTGAGGAAATGGGGCGGCACGGTCGATGATTTCATCGCGGTGCATAAATGGTTCGACCAAAGCAAGGAGATCACTGCCGATTTTCGGCACCGGGCCCTGCGGCACCATGCTGAGGGCATATTCATGGCCGAGACGATCTTCGGCCAGACCCTCACGCTCTCGACCGGGCGCATCATCCCGACCCGATGGGTTGGCGAACAACATGTGAAAGAAGATCTTGGCTTCATCCCGAGCTTTGCCGATTGGGTGAAGGCCATCCGGCCCGAACCCTGGATGGGCCGGTCCGAGCGGATCGAGGCGCAGGTCGATCCGCATCCCGCCTCGCCCGTGGTCGAGGTCAGCTGACATGACCGATCCGGCTTATCAGCGCCTCGGCCTGCCTGTGACGGCGTCGCCCTACGCCGTTCTGCGGGCGGCGGTCCGGGCGCTTCACCCCGACACGCGCGCCGTGCGCGGCTTCCGGGCCGCACGCAAGCGCTTCTACCGGCAGATGCTCTGCGTGCATGCCGCGCGGCAGGCATCGGGCGACAATCCGACCGGCTGATCGCTCCCAACCAACCCTTCATCCCAATCAAGCGCCCGGCCCCCAAGGCCCGGGTTTCTCAATCTCAGGAGGTCCCCATGGCGGATTACTTCACCCATTTCTCATGCCTGATTGACGTCGGCAGCCCCGAAAAGGCCGCCCGGGCCTTTGCCCTGTTCCAGGGCTTGCGCGCCGCGGATCAGGACGCCAATGACCCGGAGGTCTCGGGCTTCACTCTTGCGCGCCAGGACGCGCCCGAGGGCAGCACCCTCTGGATCCATGACGACGAGCACGGTGATGTCGAGGCGGTTATCCGCTTCGTGCTGCGCTTGGCTGAAGACCTCGACCTCAAAGGTCTATGGGGGTTCCAGTACGCGCTGACCTGTTCCCGGCCTCGCCTCGACGCCTTCGGCGGCGGTGCGCATATCATCGATCTCGGTGCCCGCAAATCCATCGGCTGGACCAGCACGCAAGAATGGCTGGCCGCCGCGCTGAACGGGGAGGACGTCGATGCCTGAGGTGATCTGCACAACAGTCTACCAGTTCCCCGAGCTTTCGGATGCAGCCAAGGAAAAGGCGCGCAGCTGGTATCGCGAGCTTGGGCCTCACGACGATTGGTGGGACACGGTCTACGAAGATTTCGAGCGCATCTGCGATATTCTCGGCGTCCGGCTCAAAACCACACCTGTGCGGCTGATGGGCGGCGGGACGCGGGCCAAACCCTGCATCTGGTTTTCAGGATTCTGGAGCCAGGGCGACGGAGCGTCGTTCGAAGGGTACTTTGGTCACGCGAAGGGCGTCGCTGCACGCATCCGGGACTACGCCCCGACCGACGCGACGCTGCATGGCATTGCCGACCGCTTGCAGGCCATCCAGCGGCGCAACTTCTACCAGCTTGCTGCCGAGGTCAGCCATCGGGGCCGCTACTACCACGAATACACCATGTCCGTGGACGTCACGCGGGACAGCCCGACCTGGCAGCCGCCGACCGAAGACGCCGAGGAGATCGTGACCGAGGCGCTGCGTGATCTGGCCCGCTGGCTCTACCGCCAGCTTCAGGCTGAATACGGCCACCTGACCTCGGACGAGGCCATAGAGGAGGGGATCATCGTCAACGAGTACACCTTCACCGAAGGGGGGCGCCGCTTCGGGTGAGACGGCACGGTTGAAAACTGTCAGAAATCTGTGTATATTTCTGACAAAGGAGCGATCATGGAGCGCATGGCCGAGAGCATAATGAATGTCGCGACGACGTTGCCCGAGGGGGTGCCCTTGGCAGCGAAGGGCCTGCTGCACCTCGGCTCGCGCGCGGCGGTCGATCAAACGCTGTCGCGTCTGGCCGCGCGCGGCGAATTGATCCGCGCTGGCCGCGGCATCTACATGCGCCCCGTCCAGACACGCTTTGGTCCGCGCAGTCCGTCCGCTGAACAGGCGATTGAAGCGCTCGCTGTGCAGCGGGGCGAGACGATCGTGCCGAGCGGTGCTGCCGCGGCAAACGCTTTGGGCCTGACCACGCAGGTGCCGGTCAAGTCGGTTTACCTCACCTCGGGACGAAGCCGTGTGCTGAACCTTGGCCGGCAGGCAGTCGAACTGCGTCATGCGCCGCGCTGGCAGTTGGCCCTTGGGAGCAAGACCTCGGGCCAGGCCGTCCGTGCGCTGGCATGGCTCGGGCCGGATGAGGCTCCCAAGGCCCTGCAAATCCTGCGATCCAAGCTCACGGAGACGGCAAAGACCGAACTCGTGTCCGCCGCGCCGCAGTTCCCGACTTGGCTGGCACGATTGATCGGAAGGATGGTCCATGGCTGAGGCATTCCTGCGCCTCACTGCCAAAGACCGACTGGATGCACTTGGCGTCGCAGCCGATCGGCTTGGCCGGCCAGCCCACCTCCTCGAAAAGGACGTCTGGGTGGTCTGGGCGATCCAGCAATTGTTTGGATCGCCCGTCGGCACAAACCTCGTCTTCAAGGGTGGCACCTCTCTGTCGAAGGCCTACCAGGTCATTGACCGGTTTTCCGAGGATGTGGATCTGACATTCGATATCCGGGCGCTGATCCCTGATTTGCTCGAGGGCCGTGAAGATGCCATGCCCGCCACATCCAGCGAAGAGCGGCGCTGGTCGAAGCGCGTCCGACAGGCTTTGCCTGAATGGGTGGCCGGGACCATCCAGCCGATCCTGCAGCAGGCAATTGATCGGGAAGGGATCGATGCCGGCCTTCGGATTGACGGCGACAAGCTGTTCATCGACTACCCGCACCTCGCCCAAGGCACTGGATACGTTTCTCCGAGCGTAATGCTGGAATTCGGCGCGCGTTCTACCGGAGAGCCGGCATCAGCGCGCGACATTGTTTGCGATGCCGCGTCGGTGATCGAAAGCGTGGAGTTTCCGGTTGCTCGTCCCCGCGTGATGCATGCCGAGCGAACGTTCTGGGAGAAGGCGACGGCTATCCACGTCTTCTGCTTGCAGAAACGTTTGCGCGGCGATCGCTTCTCGCGGCACTGGCACGACCTTGCTAGGCTAGATGAGGCGGGCATTGCCACTGCCGCCACTGAAGATCGGGCGCTCGCGGATGCCGTGGCTCGCCATAAGACGATGTTTTTCTCTGAAAAGACCGCCGATGGCGCAAAAGTTAACTACAGCGCAGCAACAGCCGGACATCTGCAACTGGTCCCAAGCGGTGAGGCATCGATTGTTCTCGCAGATGATTACCGCCGGATGGTCGAAGATGGTCTCTTCGCCACGTCACCAGAGCCCTTCGATGTTTTGATGGACCGCTGTGCTGAGATCGCGCTCAGGGCGAATGCCGCTTTCAAAACTTGAGGGAGCCTTTCCGATGGGAACGGGTTTTATGCGAAAAGCTTCTCGGGCAGTGAGAGGTTCGTTCCACCTTTGTTCCGAGCGGCGTCTATGGTATATGTTGGGTCAGTTATCGATTCTGGCACACGATATGGAGGCCGAGGGCATGGCAAAGAAATCAGGCGGCAACGGGCATTACCGCAGCGCAATCACAGGTCGCTACGTCACCACGGCGCACGGAAAGCGCAGCCCCAACACGACGGTCTATGAAAAGACAGGCGGCGGCGCGACCGGGTCGGCGCGCAGCGCCAAAACCGGACGTTTCGTGACTGAGGGGTTTGCAAAGCGTAACCCTCGCACGACCGTGAAAGAAGATTGATGGAGGCAGGACATGAAGGACTTGAGGCTTCGCAATCTTGAAAAGTATCGGACGGGCGGAACGCAGGATCGAATGGAACTTTCGCTGCCCAGGCCAACGAGTCCTTCGGGCAAGGTGTATCATTATTCCCCAAAGGAGGATGCTGCCCCGCGTCTCTTCCTAGTGGGTGAGGCACCAGAAGAGCGTACGATCTCAGATGTTAACAGGTCTCGCATGCGTCGCGAGCCGGGGCCGGGGCAAACGGTCTGTCCGTATTCCGGCCATATGGCTGATGATGAGGAATTCACACACGCTGATGATATTGCGGCGGTGAAAAAGCACGCGGTCTGGTTGGTCGAAAATGATGTGAGCGATTGGCTCGGTGAATATGCCAAGGATTTCAACCGCAAGTTTGGAAAAGGTGGCCTCATCTCCATGAAGATGGAGCACAAGCCGCGGCGGCGTGTTGAACCGCTTGCGATACGAGAGGATTTGCTGCGCAGCCTAGATTGCGGAGTATGCGGTCGATCCTACGGGGTCTACGCACTCGCCTTGTTCTGTCCCGATTGCGGAGCACCGAACGTAGCGATGCATTTTCGTCGCGAGGTTGAGATTGTTGGGGAGCAGATTGCTCTGGCAGATGACCTCGATGAACAGGGTAGAAGCGAGATTGCCTATCGCGTCATGGGGAACGCGCATGAAGATGTTCTGACCGCCTTTGAAGCGACGCTGAAGACGGTTCATGCGTACTTGGTTCGCACGCATCTGCCCGAGAGGGTCGAAAAACTCATCGGCAAAAAAGCGATCGGCAATGCTTTCCAGAATGTTGACCGTGGTAGGAGTGTGTTTGCCAAGATTGGGATCGACCCATTTGACGGCCTGAACGATCTCGAAATCGAAAATCTGCGTCTGAACATTCAAAAGCGCCACGTTCTCGGCCACAATCTCGGCGTGGCAGACGAACACTATGCGAGCTTCTCAGAAGATCACGAACCTGGTGAGACCGTCATGCTGATTGGTGAGGATGTGAAGCGGTTTGCAGATTATTGCCTGAGAGTGGTCGAACGACTTGAGGAGTATCTGCTTTCGAACGTGACACTGTCGGAGCCCTAAGCTGTTCCCATTGAATACTCGCTGTTTCTAAAGCTCAGCGCACAAGTCGGTTTTTACGCCAAGCTTCCACGAGCAAGGTAAGCATTCGCGGAGGACCGTCTGGCTGTTGAGCGGGCAGAACGTTTATCGAGTGTCCTTATGGACGCACACGAAGACACTCGCCGTATTCAAGTTTTGTCGGTCTCTGATACCGGCCGTCGTCGGCGTTGGACGGATGACGAGAAAATCCGCATCGTTGAGGAAAGTCATGGCGGTGGCGTGACTTTGGCTGAGGTCGCGCGGCGCCATGATATTTCGCGATCACAGCTTTACGATTGGCGATATAGGCACAAGCATGGGCTGCTTGGGGCTATGCCACAATTTTTGCGCGTCCTTCAGGTAGCAGACTGTTCTGGCCCTGATGATGTTCCAGCGCCGCCAGCGCCTGTATTGACGATCGACCTTGGCCCTCGGTGTCGTGTGACGATCCCCTCCGGCTTTGACATGGAGGCTGCTGCGCGTCTGCTCAATGGCTTGATGGTGCGGCCATGATTGCGTTTGCGGCTGGCACGAAGGTGTGGATTGCAGGTGGCGTGACGGACATGCGGCGTGGAATGAACACCTTGGCTTTGGCGGTCCAGCAGGGTCTTGGGCGTGATCCGCATGCGGGTGAGATCTTTTGCTTCCGGGGTCGCAAAGGTGATCTGGTAAAATTGCTGTGGCATGATGGGGTCGGCATGTCGCTGTATGTGAAACGCCTCGAGGCAGGCAAGTTCATTTGGCCTGTGAGCCAGGGTGGCACGGCGGTAGCGATCTCCGCAGCCCAGCTCGGCTATCTTCTGGAAGGGATCGACTGGAGGAACCCGCGCTGGACCCAAAGGCCTGAAAGGGCTGGATAATTTGCACAGCAGCGCCTGTTTTTATTGGCCTTTCGCCGTGTTCATGATAGGCATCTGCCATGTCAGATGCCGCCTTGCAAATCGCCGAATTGCGCGCCGCACTTGCTGCGCAGACTGCCTCGGCTGAGGCTGCACACGCCCGCGCACAGGCGGCGGAAGCCGAATTGGCGCAGGCCCGCGCCTTGGCATCCTGCACGGAAGCGATGATCCAGGAATTGAAGCTGGAGATCGCCAAGCTGCGGCGCGACAAATACGGCATCTCCTCCGAGCGTCGCGCACGGCTGATTGATCAGCTGGAATTGCAGCTTGAAGAATTGGAAGCAGCTGCCACCGAGGATGCGCTGGCGGCTGAAGTGGCCGCTGCTGCGGACACGACCAGCACGGTGCGCGCCTTCACGCGGCGTAAACCGGTGCGCAAACCCTTTCCAGACCATCTGCGGCGTGAGCGTGTTGTGGTCGAGGCGCCGGTCAACTGCAGCTGCTGTGGTTCCGACCGGATCGTGAAGATGGGCGAGGACATCACCGAGACGCTGGAGGTCATCCCGCGCCAGTGGAAGGTGATCCAGACGGTCCGCGAGAAGTTCACCTGCCGGGCCTGCGAGAAGATCAGCCAGCCGCCGGCCCCGTTCCACGCCATTCCGCGCGGTTGGGCAGGGCCACAGTTGATCGCGATGATCGCTTTTGACAAATATGGACAGCACCAGCCATTGAACCGGCAATCCGAACGGATCGCACGGGAGGGGATTGAGCTTAGCCTGTCCACTCTGGCTGATCTGATCGGTCATGCCTGTGTGGCACTGGCCCCGATCCATGCGCTGATCGAGCGTCACGTGCTGGACGGCGGCCGTCTGCATGGCGATGACACGACCGTGCCGCTGCTGGCCCGCGGCGGCACGAAGACGGCGCGGCTCTGGACCTACGTGCGCGATGACCGTCCTTGGGATGGGGGTGCGCCACCTGCCGCCCTCTTCAAGTTCTCGACAGATCGTCGCAAGGAGCATCCGACCCGACACCTGGCTGGATGGCATGGCGTGCTGCAATCGGACGTCTATGGCGGCTACAATGATCTTTATTTGGCAGATCGCAGTCCAGGTCCGGTGCGTTCTGCGCTGTGTTGGAGCCATGCCAGACGCAAGTTCTTTGAATTGGCTGACATCAAAGCCATCGCCCGCAAGGGCAAAAAGATTGCAGAAGAAATCTCGCCTATCGCTCTGGACGCTGTGACGCGGATCGACGCCATCTTTGATGTCGAGCGTGAGATTAACGGCCTGTCAGCCGCAGCGCGCCTGGGGGTTCGCCAGCAGCGGGTTGTGCCGCTGGTCAACGATCTGCATGACTGGATGCGGGCCGAGCGGGCCCGGATGTCAAAGCACAACCCTGTCGTCAAGGCGATCAACTACATGCTGGACGAAGAAGGCCGCTGGGTAGCCTTCACTGCATTCCTTGATGACGGGCGCCTCTGCCTGACCAACAATGCTGCCGAACGCGCCCTGCGCGGCATCGCATTGGGCAGAAAGTCATGGCTATTTGCAGGGTCCGAGCGCGGTGGTGAAAGGGCGGCCTTTATGTATACCCTCATCGTCACGGCAAAGATGAATGACATCGATCCGCAGGCATGGCTGGCCGATGTGCTCGCACGTCTGCCGGACATGCCGATGTCACGGGTGCATGAATTGCTCCCTTGGCATTGGAAAGCCGCAACCGAATTGAAGAGGATTGCCGCATGACACTGGTCGCGCGCCTCAAGGTCACACTGTCCGACGTCGAACCTCAGGTGCTGCGGCGCTTTGATGTGCCACTCAAGATCAAGATGAACCGCCTGCACGAGGTGATCCAGGCCGCCATGGGATGGACCGACAGTCACCTCTATGAGTTCCGGGCCGGTGGCGTCGGCTGGGGTGTGCCTGATCCTGACGGCTATTACGATGGCCCGCTGCCCGCGAACAAATCCAGCCTGCTCGATGTGCTCGAAGATGTCGGCACCAAGACCATCCATTACATCTATGACTTTGGCGACAACTGGCACCATGTGATCAAGGTCGAGAAAATCGATGATGCCATGCCGGGTGCCGACTACCCACGCCTTGTCAGGGCCACCGGTGCTTGTCCCCCTGAAGATGTGGGTGGCTTCCCGGGCTACGCCGACTTCCTCGAAGCCATGGCCGACCCTGAGCACGAAGAGCACGACCGGATGCTGGAATGGTATGGGGGAAAGTTCGACCCCGACGAGGCAGAGATCGGCCGTATCCTCGACAACTTCGAGCGCCTCGCCAAAAAATGGGCACCAAAGCCGCGCAAACCAAAAGCCGCACCCAGAAGCCTCTGATCAATATAGCACGGCTGCGGCCTTCGGCGGATGCTTACCGAGCAAGGCTTTGCGCCCTACACTGACTTTCAGCTGATCACTCTCACTTGTTCCCGTCGATCCACTTCGACATCAGCCCCTTGTCTTGGAAACACTCATCCGGCACGGCACGGCGTTTGATCCGGGCGAGGCGTTCGGCGAAGGCGACCTGCTTTGACGTCGGGCGGCTGTCCTGCGCACCCGGGTTCATCTTGGCTTGTGCGTCGATCCATGCGCTCAAGGAGCGCCGATCTTGCTGAACCTCCCACGGCAGAAGCGTCTGGTTGCGCAGGGCCAGCGCGCGCGCATAGGCGATCTGCTTGGGCGTCGCGGGCAGGGCGTAAGTGGTGCTTTCCATCCGGGATCTCCCTTCATAGCTCAGCTTTCAGTATAGAACATAACAAGAACAAAAGCAAGCCGCCTGCGGAAATCATGGGGTTTGAGAGGGAGAGGAGGGCCGGGGAAGGTCAGGCCTGAGGGTGCCCGAAAGAGGGTGTCCGGGCCCGATCCTGTTCCTCATTCCGGAGTTTCCCGATGACCCATCTCGCCCCTTTTGCGACCGAGCGCGCGCTTGCGCCTGCCGTCCCCATCCCGTCCCCCGATACGGTCGCTGCGATCTTGAGCGTGGCCGAGGCGCTGCAGCCTGATCTGGCGCAGGGTTTCGAGATCGACGCGCTGCGCCTGCGCGTTGAGATGGAGCGCGCCTTTGGCGGCTCTGATGCGACCGGCGCCTGGGACTGGAAGCTGGCCTATGAAGCGGGCGAGGTGGCGCTCGTCCTCTTCCTGCGAAAGTTCGGCCGCGCGCTGCTCGCCCGGGCCGGCTCGCCTGCGGCGCTGCTGCCGATCCTCTCCAAGGTCGCGGACCTCTTGCCCACGCATACCCGGCGTTCGGAGGAGATGGAGCGCTTCCAGCAATTCTCGACTCCGCTGCCCATGGGGCTCGCGGCGCTCACTGCTGCGCAGATCACCCCGCGTGACCTGGTCCTCGAGCCTTCGGCCGGGACCGGCCTTCTGGCGATCCTCGCGGAAATCGCCGGCGGCAGCCTTGCACTGAACGAGTTGGCAGACACCCGCGCCGACCTTCTGCGCCTTCTCTTTCCGGGTCATCCCGTCACCACATTCGACGCAGCACAGATCGACGATCATCTCGACGCGGGCGTCCGCCCGAGCGTCATCTTGATGAACCCGCCGTTTTCGGTTGTGGCGAATGTCGATGGCCGGACGACCGAGGCGACAGCGCGCCACCTCCGCTCGGCGCTTGCCCGGCTAGCCCCCGGCGGTCGTCTGGTCACCATCACCGGCGCCGGTTTCGCGCCGCATGCGCCTGCGTGGGCTGAGACATTCGGCCGCCTGACCGAGAGTGCCCATCTGGTCTTCACCGGCGCTGTGTCGGGCGCTGCTTTCGCCAAGCACGGCACCAGCTTCGAGACGCGGATCTCGGTCTTCGACAAATGCCGGGGCGGCGAGCAGGGCGGCGTCACAGCCAATCTGACGCGCCCGATATCGCCGGATGTCGCCAGCCTGCTCTCGCTGATCAACACCCATGTTCCCCCGCGCCTCGTGCTGGCGCAGATCGCATCAGCCGGGCAGGCCCCCACTTCCCCCTTCCCGGGAAATTCCGCCCTCACCGCGCGCACAGGCATCAGCTCGTCGCGCGCCACGCCTGCAACAGCCCCCACCAACACCGCGGTGCAGATCGAGGCCGCAGACCTCGCCTATACCCTGCGCAATGCAACCGAGGACGGGGCCAGCGCGCGCCTGTCGGATGCTATTTATGAGACCTTCCGTCTGCAGGCGATCGACATTCCCGGAGCGGAACCGCACCCGACCAAGCTTGTGCAATCTGCGGCCATGGCTTCGGTCGCGCCCCCAAAACCCAGCTACCGGCCCAAGCTTCCAGCCGCCATCCTGCACGATGGCCTTCTGTCCGACGCGCAGCTTGAGACCGTGATCTACGCGGGCGAGGCGCATGGCGCGCATCTTGCCGGATCATGGTGCGTGGATGAGACCGGCGACATGGTCTCGGCCGCGCCCGATGATGCCCCTGACGCCATCCGCTTCCGCCGTGGCTTCTTCCTTGGCGACGGCACCGGGGCGGGCAAGGGCCGCCAGTCGGCCGGGATTGTGCTCGACAACTGGGCTCAGGGTCGGCGCAAGGCGCTCTGGATCTCGAAGAGCGACAAGCTGCTGGAAGATGCGCAGCGCGACTGGTCCGCACTCGGGCAAGAACGCTTGCTGGTGACGCCGCTGTCGCGCTTTGCGCAAGGCAAGGATATCCCGCTGACCGAGGGCATCCTGTTCACCACCTATGCAACGCTGCGCTCAGAGGAGCGCGGGGCCAGGAAATCCCGCGTCGACCAGATCGTCGACTGGCTGGGGGCGGATTTCGACGGGGTGATCCTGTTTGACGAAAGCCATGCCATGGCCAATGCCGCAGGATCGAAAGGCGAGCGCGGCGATCTCACGGCCTCGCAGCAGGGCAGGGCGGGTCTGCGGCTGCAGCACAAGCTGCCGAATGCCCGCGTGGTCTATGTCTCGGCCACAGGCGCGACCTCGGTGCACAACCTCGCCTATGCGCAGCGCCTCGGGCTCTGGGGTGGCGAGGACTTTCCGTTTTCGACGCGGGCGGAATTTGTGCAAGCTATCGAAGCTGGCGGTGTTGCCGCGATGGAGGTCCTGGCCCGCGATCTGCGGTCGCTTGGCCTCTACACGGCGCGCTCGCTGTCCTATGACGGCGTCGAATACGAGATGCTGGAACATGCGCTGACGCCGGAGCAGCGCGGGATCTATGATGCATATGCGCTCGCCTTCGGAGTCATACATCGGAACTTGTCCGCGGCGCTGGAAGCGGCCAACATTACTGGCGAATCCGGCGGTACGCTGAACCGCCAGGCCAAGTCCGCCGCGCGCTCGGCGTTTGAATCCGCCAAGCAGCGCTTCTTCGGCCATCTGCTCACCTCGATGAAAACCCCCACCCTGATCTCCGCCATCGACGCCGATCTGGCCGCAGGCCACGCGGCCGTCATCCAGATCGTCTCGACTGGCGAGGCGCTGATGGAACGCCGCCTGTCAGACATCCCTACGGATGAATGGAACGATGTGCGGGTGGATATCACGCCAAGAGAGGCTTGCCTGGACTACCTC
The DNA here is from genome assembly GCA_003217735.2 of Marinibacterium anthonyi. Classification (GTDB taxonomy): domain Bacteria; phylum Pseudomonadota; class Alphaproteobacteria; order Rhodobacterales; family Rhodobacteraceae; genus Marinibacterium; species Marinibacterium anthonyi. The sequence goes on from CP031591.1 coordinate 27,276, forward strand.
GCGCATTCCTTCCCCGTGCAGCTCTACGAGCCTTTCACAGACAGCGAGGGCAACCTCTCCTCGCGGCCCGTCGTGCGCGATGGCCAGCCGGTGGAATGCCGCGAGGCGGTGCACCGCCGCGATGCGCTGATCGAGCATCTGGCAAGCCTGCCGCCTGTGCCCGGGGCGCTCGACCAGATCGTCCAGCGCTTCGGCACCGATCTCGTGGCCGAGGTCACGGGTCGGTCGCGCCGCATCGTGAGGAAGGGCGAGGGGCACGCTGCGCGCCTTGTCGTGGAAAGCCGGGCGGGGTCTGCCAACCTCGCGGAAACCGCTGCCTTCATGGATGACCAGAAACGCATCCTGATCTTCTCGGATGCAGGCGGCACGGGTCGGAGTTATCACGCCGACCTTGGTGCGAAGAACCAACGACTGCGGGTCCACTACCTGCTGGAACCCGGCTGGAAGGCCGATGCCGCCATCCAAGGCCTCGGGCGCACCAACCGCACCAACCAGGCGCAGCCGCCGCTCTTCCGGCCGGTGGCCACCGATGTGAAGGCAGAGAAACGGTTCCTTTCGACCATCGCCCGTCGCCTCGACACGCTCGGGGCGATCACCCGCGGTCAGCGCCAGACGGGCGGGCAGGGGCTGTTCCGGCCCGAGGACAATCTCGAGAGTCCTTACGCCCGCGATGCCCTGCGCCAGCTCTACCGCCGCATCTATCGCGGCGATGTGGCGGGCTGCTCGCTCGGGGCCTTCGAGGATGCCACCGGCCTCAGCCTGACCGATGACAACGGGCTGAAGGACGACCTGCCGCCGATCACGACTTTCCTCAATCGCCTGCTGGCGCTGACGATCGACATGCAGGCTGTGCTCTTCTCGGCCTTCGAAGAGCTTCTCGATGCGCGGATCGAGGGCGCCATCGCTGCCGGGGTCTACGACCTCGGGCTGGAGACCCTGCGCGCTGAAAGCTTCCGCGTGACGAATGCTCGGGTGATCTACACCCATCCCGGTTCCGGCGCTGAAACCCAGCTCCTCACCATCGCGGAAAAGCGGCGCAACACGCCGACCTGCCTGGCGGATGCGCTCGACTGGCTCGATGACCCGAAGGCGCGCCTTCTTGTCAACAGCCGCTCGGGCCGGGCGGCTGTGCAGGTGCCCGCCACCAGCCTGATGCTGGATGATGGCACCATCGAACCCCGGCTGAGGCTGATCCGCCCAACGGAGGCCAGCACCGTCCCAGCCCGGATGATGGAGGACACCCACTGGCTGGAGGCTGACCGCGCGGCCTTCTCCGCCGCTTGGACCGCGGAACTGGCCGAGGTGCCGGAGTTCAGCGAGTCCACCCTGCACATCGTGGCGGGGCTGCTGCTGCCGATCTGGAAGCAACTCCCCCAGGACGAAACCCGCGTCTACCGGCTGCAGACCGATGACGGTCAGCGCATCATCGGCCGCCGCGTCTCGCCTGCCTGGGTCGCGACCACGCTGGCCGCCGACGCGCCAAAGCTCACGGCGGCGCAGGTCCATGCTCTTGTACTCGAGGGCAAGACCGTGGTGCGGCTGGCCGAGGGGATGGAGTTGCACCGCTCCCGCGTCATGGGCGTAAACCGGATCGAACTCTCGGGCTTCACGGAAGCGGCCAAGGACCGGCTCAAGGCTGACGGTTTCTTCTCGGAGATCATCAGCTGGAAGCTGCGCCTCTTCTGCCCGACGGACTCAGCCGGCATCGCCGTGCTTGATCGTCTGCTTGCACGTTGTCCCGTGACGGGACTACATGCGCGCGGAGGTTGTTGAGCCATGTATTCCGAGACTGAAGAGGTGATCCGCGCACTGGCGGAGAATGCAGAGAACGTGTGTCGCGCCTACCTTCCCGCCGGACGGCGGGAAGGGTCCTACTGGATCGTGGGCGATCTGCAGAACAATCCCGGCCGGTCGCTCTTCGTGCGGCTGACCGGGCCTGCATCCGGGCCGGGCGCGGCCGGCAAGTTCACGGACGGCGCCACGGGCGAGCATGGCGATCTCCTCGACATCATCCGCGAGAGGACCGGGATCTCCCGCTTTCCCGATCTTCTGGCCGAGGCCCGGGCGCATTTGGGCCGTCCGCAGCCGGTCCTCCCGGATGCACCAGTGCCGAAGAAGGCCAAGGCCCCCGGTGGTACACCAGCGGCGGCGGCGCGGCTCTTCGCAGCCTCGGCGCCGGTCGCAGGCACGCTTGCTGATACCTACCTTCGCGCCCGGGGCCTGACCCAAGGCGGCATTAAGAGTGCGCTGCGCTTCCACCCGAAGTGCTGGCATCGGGATGAGGGCCAGACCCGGAGCCTCCCCAGACCGGCGATGATCGCCGCGGTCACCGATGGGGCTGGCGCCCTTCAGGGTGTGCATCGTACCTGGCTCGCGCCTGACGGACAGGGAAAGGCGCGGGTCGAGACGCAGCGGCGTGCCATGGGTCACCTTCTCGGCAATGCCGTCAGGCTGACCCCGCATGAGGACATCCTCGTCGTCGGCGAAGGCATAGAGACCATGCTGTCCTTGGTCGAGGCAGTGCCTGGCCTGCCCGTCTGGGCGGCGCTCTCGGCCTCGCACCTCAGAGCAGTCCTGCTGCCGGAGGGGGTGCAGCGCCTCTACATCGCCATCGACCGCGATCCTGCCGGCCAGCGCGCGGCAGAGAGGTTGAGCGCCAGAGCCACTGAGCTTGGGATTGCCATTCGGGTGCTGGAGCCGCTTCTCGGGGATTTCAACGATGATCTCCGGGCGAGCGGCAAGGATGCGCTGCGACAGCATCTGGCAGGGCAGATCGGGCCAGAGGATCGGCATCGCCTATCCGGCTGATCCGCATCGCGCAGGGGGCAGTCGTCGACAGCAGGCGAAGTTTCATGGATCCCTGTCGTGGCTATGGACCGTCGCTTCGCCTCATCCCGGGTAATCTCATCCACCCGTCCCCCGAGCGGCCTTCAAGAGATGGGCAGGCGGCCGCCAAAGGTGCCGCCCCTTCAAGGACGGGGGGCAACTGATTTCCGCCGGCGGCAGAGCCGCCTTTGCATCGCGAAGCAAATCAGCCGCCCCCCGTCCTCCTCCACATGCGTTCCGGCCCCGAAGGCGGGGTGAAGGGGCGTCCCCCGTGACGGCTTTCGCAGCCCATGAAGGCCGCGCGGGTTGTCGCGCGGACGAGACTGGCCCGGAGGCAAGAACCGATGACGATCCACACCCACGACGAGGCCTATGAACCCGCCCACACCGCATCCCAGACCGCCCATGCGCTCGACGAGCTGCAGCTCTATGGCTACCGCCCCTTTGACGAGCCCGATCCGCGCCCGATGCCCGATGGGCAGCGCCTTGCGGTCGCCGTCGCCGACATCTTCGACGCCCTCGTAGCGACCCTGGAAGACACCCGCATGGAACCCGACCTCGAAGAGGTGCTCTGGGGCCAGGTCAACCTCTTCCACCGCGCCACGGGCCGGATCGAGCGGTCGCTCGATGAGAACGAGCAGGCGCAGCGCCGCCTCCAGCGCGAGCAGGACGGCTCCGAGGTGAAATCCACCGAACTCGAGCGCCTGACGGCCGAAGGCCTGACCCTGATTGAACGGCGGAACTGCATGGACATGATGCGCGATCACGCCGCGACCGAGTTCGTCCATCACACGGGCTCCACCTGGCGCCCACGCACCGGCTCGATGGTGAACCGCCAGCACATGACCGCAGCGCTGATCGACAGCCGCGACTTCCTGGCCGCCAAGCGCCGTGCGGAGACCGAGGTGATGCTCCCCACAGGCCCCAAGGTCGCCCTCACCGGTGGGACCGACTTCAACGATCACCGCCTGATCTGGGGCAAGCTCGACCAGGTCCGGACCAAGTATCCCGACATGGTCCTTCTGCACGGGGGAAGCCCCAAGGGTGCAGAGCTCATCGCCGCCAAATGGGCTGGGGCCCGGGGCGTGACGCAGGTCGCGTTCAAGCCCGACTGGACCAAGCACGCCAAGGCCGCCCCCTTCAAGCGCAACGACGCCATGCTGGACGTCCTGCCGGTGGGCGTCATCGTCTTCCCCGGCAACGGCATCCAGGAGAACCTCGCCGACAAGGCCAAGAAGCTGGGCATCCCGGTCATGAAGTTCGAGAAGGGGGCGTAAGCCCCCTTTTCCCTTCGCGGGGAAATCGAGGTGGAAGCGCAGACTTCCACCTGATATTGTGGCAAAAACCTTGCCCGATCACTACATGTACCACAGCCCGATCCAGCTCGATGTCTTCCCAACCGACTTGCAGATGCGCCGGATCGATCCGGCGCGCAACATGCGTCGTTTCTATCGGCTGAGCGTGCAGCGCGATCTCTTCGGTCGTGCCAGCCTTGTGCGCGAGTGGGGCCGGATCGGTTTCCGGGGGCAGATGATGGTCGAGACGCACCCTGATGAGGGCAAGGCGATCACCGCTTTGATGAAGCTCGCAGCGGTGAAGAAGCGGCGGGGTTATAAGGCCCTGCACTCAGGCAATTAGTCTTGATCGCATTGATTGCGATGATTACACTCCTCTCAGGAGGATATCATGGCAAGCATTACCATCCGGAACCTTGACGATGACGTGAAGCGCCGCCTTCGCATCCGCGCGGCCGAGCATGGCCGTTCGATGGAGGAGGAGGCGCGAGAAATCTTGCGCCATGTCGTCGGCGAAGCGAAACCATCCCATAATCTTGCCGCGGCCATCCGAGCACGGGTCGCGCCGCTGGGTGGCGTTGATCTCGACCTTCCGCAGCGTGAAGCCATGCGTGAACCGCCCGCGTTCGACCAGGCCTGACGCATGATCATCCTCGATACGAATGTCATCTCGGAGCTGTTGCGCCCGGCCCCGGAGCCCAAGGTTGAACACTGGCTTTCCGCTCAGGACGGGCTCAACGTCTACCTCACCTCGATATCGGAGGCAGAGTTGCGCTACGGCCTCGCGATCATGGGGAACGGCAAGCGCCGCGCCGCGCTGGTTGACGCCGTGGACCGCATCCTGCGCGAGGACCTCGCAGGGCGCATCCTGCCCTTCGACAGCGACGCCGCGCAGTTCTATGCCACCATCGCTGCATCACGACGTGCCGCCGGGCGACCGATCGCCCAGGCCGATTGCCAGATCGCCTCCATTGCCCACTCCCGTGGTGCCACCGTCGCCACGCGCAATACGCCCGACTTCGAGGGTTGCGAGATCGACCTGATTAACCCCTGGACAGCCGCATGAACGCTGTGGCCCCTTTCTTTGGAGCTTTCTCCGAGGTGATTGGCCTCAAGCTACCCGTTGCGGCATTTGGACGTTGTCATCAAATGCTGCGAACGAAGCGCGCATTCAAGATATTCGTGCTTATGCCGAATTCCCGGATCAAACTTGGACTTTCATTAGCATATGCCGTCTCTTGTTTTGCTCCGCGAGTTCACAACGCAGGCCACCGACGGGGGAAGGTCTTGCAGTCACGTGTTAATACGCAGACAAGTTCATTGGGTCGCTCCAGGGAGGGGGCTTCAGTCATTGGTGGCCAAGGTTTCGGATACAAGTTGCAGGAAGTTGCGAAGCCTTTCTTGGAGAATTGCCAAGATGAATGAGGCTGACACATGCAGAAAGTTCGTCGTCCCGAAGCTGCAGGAAGCAGGCTGGGATGATCGCCCGCACGCGATAAACGAGCAGAGAACTTTCACGGACGGCCGGGTCGTGTTTGTCGGTGGCAAGGCTCGCCGTGGCAAGCAGAAGCGCTCCGACTATCTGCTGCGGTACAATCCGGATTTCCCGATCGCCGTTGTCGAGGCAAAATCCCGTTACCGACATGCCGGGGAGGGGCTTCAACAAGCCAAGGAATATGCCGAGATCCTTGGACTTCAGTTCGCGTATTCGACCAACGGGATCGAGATTGTCGAGTTCGACTATACGACCGGCATCGAGCGAACGATTTCGGATTTCCCGGCGCCCGATGACCTTTGGGCCCGGCTCCGCCGCGCCGAGGGCATTGTCGACGACCAAGTGGCCGAACGGCTGCTGACGCCCACCTTTCCAGACCGAGCCAAACCCCTTCGCTATTATCAGGAAATCGCGGTGAACCGCGCGGTCCAGGCGGCTCTACAGGGCAGGAAGCGGGCCCTCCTCACACTGTGCACCGGAGCGGGCAAGACTGCCGTCGCCTTCCAGATCTGCTGGAAGTTGTGGTCAGCACGCTGGAACTCCAAAGGGGTGAACCGGAACCCGAAGATCCTGTTTCTCGCCGATCGCAACGTCCTCGTCGACGATCCGATGGCAAAGGATTTCAGCCCGTTTGGCGACGCTCGTCACAAGATAGCTGGCGGCGTCGCGGTCAAAAGTCGCGACATGTACTTCGCGATCTACCAGTCCATCGCGCGTGACGAGAACCGTCCCGGCCTCTACCGAGAGTATGCGCGGGATTTCTTCGATCTCATCATCATCGACGAATGCCATCGAGGCAGCGCCCGGGACGACAGCAACTGGCGGGAGATCCTCGAGTGGTTCGAGCCTGCGACCCAGATCGGGATGACAGCGACGCCGCGGCGAGAGGACAACGTCGACACCTACAACTATTTCGGCGATCCGCTCTATGAGTATAGCCTCGCGCAGGGCATCGCTGACGGCTTCCTGGCCCCGTATCGCGTCCATCGCGTCATCTCGGACTACGACGCCGCCGGATGGCGACCGACGCGGGGTGAACTTGATCGCTATGGGCGTGAAATCCCCGACGCCGAATACTCCACGCGGGACTTCGAGCGGGTCGTGGCGCTGCGGGCGCGAACGCAGGCCATTGCGAGACATCTCGCGGGCTTCATGGCCGAGACCGACCGCTTCGCCAAGACCATCGTCTTCTGCGTCGACCAGGAACACGCGCTCGAAATGCGGCAAGCGCTCGCCGCCCTGAACACCGATCTCGTGAAGGACCATCCTGACTACGTTTGCCGCGTGACGTCCGACGAAGGCGATGTGGGAAGCGCGCACAGGGCGAAGTTTCAGGATGTCGAGACCCAGACGCCGGTCATCCTCACCACGTCGCAGCTTCTCACGACCGGCGTGGACGCCCCGACCTGCAAGAACGTTGTGCTCGCTCGGATCGTGGGCTCCATGCCGGAGTTCAAGCAGATCATCGGACGGGGCACCCGTCTCAGGCCCGACTACGGCAAGCTCGCCTTCAACATCATCGACTACACCGGAACCGCGACGCGCATGTTCGCCGATCCCGCCTTTGACGGCGATCCCGTCCGCGAGGACGAAGCGGTCATCAATGCCGACGGCGACATCGTGGAAGAGCGCGAGATCGAAGACGTGCCGCCGGATCCGGACGATCTTCCTGAAGGGCCCGATATCCCGGATGTACCCGTCGACCTGGGAGACGAGGGCGAGAACGGGCCCCGCAAGTTCTATGTCGACGGCGGAGAGGTCGCGATCGTTCGGCACCTCGTCTACGAACTCGATTCTGACGGGCGGCAGCTCGCTTGCCGCCAGCTCACCGATTACACCGGCGACAAGGTTCGCACGCTCTATCCCAATGCGTCGGAACTGCGCACGGACTGGCTCGACCCCGAACGCCGGGCGGAGATCGTCGAGCGGCTCGAGGAGAAGGGCATCGACCTCGATTCCCTGGCTGATGCGGTCGGAAAGCCGGAAGCCGATCCGTTCGATCTCCTCTGCCATCTGGCATATAACGCGCCGCTGCGAACCCGGCGCGAGCGTGCTGACCGTCTGCTGAGGGAACAAGACGAGTTTTTGGACCGCTTCGGGCCGGATGCCCGCGAGGTCTTGGATGCCGTGCTTGAGAAGTATGCCGAACATGGCAGTGCCCAGTTCAAGCTACCCGACATCCTGGAAGTGCCCCCGTTCAACGACTGGGGCAACGTCATCGAAATCGCCGCCCGCTTCGGCGGGGGCAAGGAGCTGCGCAGCGCCGTCACCGAGCTGCAGCGTCTGCTCTACACCGCTTGAATTGAAGGAGATCCAACTTGGCCAGAACCGCCCGTAAGAAGGCTGCGCCGAAGCAACTGACTACTGCCCAGCGTCTCGACAGCATCATCAAGTCCGCCCGCAAGATCATGCGAAAGGACAAGGGGCTGAACGGCGACCTCGACCGGTTGCCGATGCTGACCTGGATCATGTTCCTGAAGTTCCTCGACGACATGGAACGGATCGAGGAAGGACGCGCGGAGCTCGCAGGCAAGGACTATCGCCCGATTATCGAAGCCCCTTATCGTTGGCGCGACTGGGCGGCGGATGCGGACGGCATTACCGGCCCCGACCTCCTGTCGTTTCTCGTTTCCGAAATGACTGAGCGTCCTGACGGCACCCGCGGTCCAGGGCTGTTCGCCTATCTTCGCGGTCTGCGCGGCGACAACGGGCGGCGCGAGCGGCGTGACGTGATCGCGACTGTCTTTCAGGGCTTCGCCAACCGCATGGAAAGCGGCTACCTGCTGCGCGACGTCGTCAATCTGGTCGACGGCATCCACTTCGACTCGTCGGAGGAAGTCCATACCCTCGGCCGCCTCTACGAGACGCTGCTGCGAGAGATGCGCGACGCGGCGGGGGACTCAGGCGAGTTCTACACACCCCGTCCGGTTGTGCGGTTCATGGTCGAGGTGACCGATCCCAAGCTGGGCGAGACCATCCTCGACCCGGCGTGCGGCACCGGGGGATTTCTGACCGAGGCCTTTCAGCATCTCGAGCGCCAGGCCGATACGGTCGAGAAGCGGCGCATCCTGCAGGAGGACAGCTTCTTCGGCGGCGAGGCCAAGTCGCTGCCGTTCCTTCTGTCCCAGCTCAACCTCCTGCTGCACGGCCTGCATGCCCCGCGCATCGACCCCGGCAACGCCCTTCGCTTTCGCCTGGCCGAGATCGGCGAGGATCAGCGGGTCAATGTCATCCTGACCAATCCGCCATTCGGCGGCGAGGAGGAGGCAGGCATCCTCAACAACTTCCCCGAGGACCGGCGCACGGCCGAAACGGCGCTGCTGTTCCTGCAGCTGATCATGCGGCGGCTGAAGCGGGCCGGGCGCGGTCGGGCCGCGGTCGTCGTTCCGCACGGCACGCTGTTCGGCGATGGCATCTCGGCGCGGATCAAGGCGGACCTGCTCGAGAAGTTCAACCTGCACACGGTGGTCCGGCTGCGTGAAGGGGTGTTCGCGCCCTACACGGACATCCCGGCAAACCTGATCTTCTTCGACACGACCGGACCGACGAAGGACATCTGGTACTACGAGATGCCGCTGCCGGAGGGCCGAAAGAAGTACTCGAAGACAGCGCCCATGGCCTATGAGGAGTTTGCGGGCTGCCTCGCCTGGTGGAAGAAGCGTGAGCCCAACGAGCGCGCCTGGAAGGTCACCGCCGCTGACCTGATCCAGCGCGACGATCAGGATCGTGTCGTCGCCTGCAACCTGGACATCAAGAACCCCCATTCCGGCGAAGTCGTTGATCACCGTGCGCCGGCCGAGATAGTGGACGCGATCATCGCACAGGAACAGCGGATCATCGCCATCATGGACGAGATCAAGGCCGTACTGGCGGAGCGAGTGTGATGTCGCGAACGATTACCATCGACAGGTTTCTGACCAAGGCAGAGGACTGGGTCCCGGTAAAGCCAGATGAAAATTACAAGCAGATCACCGCACGTCTGTGGGGAAAGGGTCTCACGCTGCGTGGCGAAGTTCCGGGGAGCGCGATTGCTGCCGCCCGACAGTACTGCGCCAAGGCAGGTCAGTTCCTGATCTCCAGGATCGACGCGCGACACGGAGCCTTCGGGATCGTTCCAGATGAACTGGACGGCGCACTGGTCAGCAATGATTTCCCCTGCTTCAACATCGACGCTTCGACGGTGCTGCCACATTTCTTCGAGTGGTATTCGCGCACGCCTGAGTTCATCGATCTATGTCGCCGAGCGAGCGAGGGTTCGACAAATCGCGTTCGCATGAAAGAAGCGAAATTCCTGAAGATGACCGTGCCTCTGCCTTCTCTCGACGTGCAGCGCCGCATCGTCGAAAAGCTCGACCGGGTCGCGGCACTGGTGGACGAACGCCGCAACGCCATCGAGGCGGCCGAGCGTGAAACGCATGCGCTGCTGCTGAAAGCCTTCCAGCGCGCCATCGACGGCGCCCCCCTGCGCCCCATGGCCGAGGTCGCGCCGCTGGTGCGGAGACCGGTCGAGATCGATCTCGACGCTGCCTATCCTGAACTTGGCGTCCGGTCATTCGGTCGGGGCACGTTCCACAAACCCGAACTGCCCGGCGTTGAGGTCGGCAACAAGAAGCTGTTCCGCATCTGCGCGGGCGACCTCGTGTTCAACATCGTCTTTGCCTGGGAAGGCGCTGTCGCCGTCGCACAGCCAGAAGACGATGGCCGCGTCGGCTCTCATCGTTTCCTGACCTGCGTTCCCGCGCCGGAAACCGCAACCGTCGAGTTCCTGCGATTCTATTTCTCGACGCCCGAGGGATTGCAGAAGCTCGGTGAAGCATCTCCTGGAGGAGCGGGACGGAACCGGACGCTCGGATTAAAGAAGCTTGAAAGCCTGCAAGTGCCGGTCCCACCGATCGGTCGGCAGCACTGGTTCGACCGCCTTCAGGCGAAGGCACACGAAGCCCGCACCATCCGCGCCAACACGGCGCAGGATGTGGAGGCCCTGATTCCGGCCATGCTGCACGAGATCTTCGAAGGTGGGGCAAATGCCGCGTGATTGTGAGCGAGGATGATCATGCCTCGCCGCATCGACAGGAGTCACAAGCGATCTGGCAGCAAAGGGAGTTCACTGTAGACTGAAAAGCTTTAGCTGACGCGAAACACGCAGCTGATGGTCAGGCCGGATTACAGCTCCGGCGCGTGTGAAACCACCCTGAGGGCGAAGAACTTCAATTTCGCGCGCTTCCGACAAACGTTGCAGACTATGTATAATGTCTGTGTTGGTCGCAGCGGTCTTGTTTCCCATAAGCACCAAGAGGTCGCCGAGGGCTAATGGGCCACCGCCAGACAATTCAAATATTTGCTTTGGCAACTCGGCCTCGAGTTCTCGGCGCATGTTACCCCTGTCAACATCACTGAATTCGAATAGTGGGGTTTCTGTGGTGAGGCGAGCATCGAAACCAAGTTCGAAAAGGCTTCCACGGCCGATGTGTTTGAACGTATTCTTCAAAGCCCAATGAACAGACAGCATCTTGTCCCGCGCCGCCTGGCTTTGGGACAAATGAGCAATCAGCATGTGGCGATTATCTGTGCTAGAGAACATCATGAAAGGCGTAAAAAACCTTGCGCCAGAATACCGATGCATTTGGGTCATCAGCGCGCGTTGAGCCATGGCTCTTCCAGACTGACCGCCAAGCTTCCATTCTCGCCACAGGCGTAGAAATGGCTCGTTCACGCCGAACTGGCTGACTACTGGTGCCGGATCTCCCTCATCCTGCAGATAGTTTAGAAGCGCATCGATCGAGAAGGTCAGGATCACTTCAGCCTTCGGAAGATTGTCAAAAATTGTGCGGATGGACGACATTGGTACGTCTGCGTAACCAAACTGATCCAAGACGAAGATCGCTCGTCCTTGTCTTTGTCGACGTTTGATATCTGCGATCACCAGAGGCAGCAGATCTGTAAACTGCTTGTGGTGCAGCGTAACACTCTTGCCCAAGAAATCGCGAAACTGAGGTGCTCCCCTTCCCTTGGACAGGTTCTGGCGCTTTTTAAGCTCTGATCTGCTCCTGCTGATCGGGTTGCGTTGCTTCGATTTGCAGCGAGTAGATCACTGCCGGTGGCTGTCCGCCAAGGGCTTTGTGCGGGCGGCGGTGATTGTAGAATTCCACCCAGTTGCGGACACCCGCGCGGGCCTGCGACCCGCTTTCCCAGGCGTGGAGGTAGACGCACTCGTATTTTAGCGTCCGCCACAGGCGCTCGATGAAGATGTTGTCCAGATAACGACCCTTGCCGTCCATCGATATGCGGACGCCCGAGCGGCGCAAGCGGTCTGTCCACGCAAACGATGTGAACTGCGATCCCTGATCGCTGTTCATGATGTCCGGTGGCGCGAACCGATAGATGGCCTCGTTCAGCGCCTCGACGCAGAAGTCGGCGTCCAGCGTGTTCGAGATCCGCCACGACAGAACCATCCGGGTATGCCAGTCCATAATCGCCACCAGATAGAGGAACCCGCGGCGCATCGGCAGGTAGGTGATGTCGACGCACCAGACCTGGTTTGGTCGCTCCACACGCAGCCCGCGCAGCAGATAGGGGTAGGTCTTGTGCCCCTTCGCAGGCCTGCTGGTGTTGGGTTTCTGATAGATCGGCATCAATCCCATCAGCCGCATGAGCCGACGGACGCGCTTCTCGTTCACCGCATGGCCTTCGTTGCGCAGGTGCCAGGTCATCTGGCGGACGCCGAAGAACGGTGTCTCGAGGAACTGCACGTCGATCAGCCGCATCAGCGCGAGGTTCTGCTCGGTCTCGCCCTGCGGCGTGTAGTAGAACGATGACCGCGGTATCGACAGAAGCGCGCACTGTTGGCCGATCGACAGGTCAGGATGGTCGCGTTCGATCATGCCACGCCTCACTTCCCGCTCCAGGGTTTGAGCTTTCTTTCCAAAAAAGAGTTGGCCACAGCCAGCTCTCCGATCTTGGCATGCAGATCCCTGACCTGGTCTTCATCGATGACGGATGCCTTGCGGCCGCCACGTTCGAAGACACCGGACGCGCCATCCAGCAGCGCACGTTTCCATTGATTGATCATCGTCGGATGCACACCGAACCGGCTCGCCAGCTCCGAGACCGTCGTCTCGCCTTTCAGCGCCTCCAGCGCCACCTTCGCCTTGAACTCAGGGGCATGTTGCTTTCGCTTTGTCATCTTCGATCTCCTCCGTGGTGAAGATCAGCAGACAGCAATTCAGAGCTTACGTCAGTGTCCAGTTCTCGGGGGTCACCTCAGTCCGCCAACTCCATGGCGTCGAACACCGCGTCGATGAATGTACGGTCGATGTCCTTGTGGAAGAGATCGCTCATCGAGTTCACGAAGATCATCCGCGGCTTTTTCCAGAGCACGGGCTGCTTCAGCCTCGACGGCCATAGTGTCAGGTCAAAGCCTTGCTCGTATGGGTGTCCAGGGATTCCACGCCAGCGCTCTGCGAACCGCTCGGCGTAGCAGTTGTCACAGCCGGGACCGACTTTGGTGCAGCCCGTCACCGGGTTCCATGTCGCATCCGTCCATTCGATCTCTGAATTCTGAGCCAACTGCTCGCCTCATAGTTTTTATAATCATAACACACGGATGAGGTGGCACAAAGCGCGAACAGCTGCTGTGGCTGGATTGGTCGCTTGCTGGAACGGGACTACGGCACAACGAGCGTCGTTCGGCTTCTATTCCGTTCGCTAACCAGACGGATATTCCGGATCGCGGCCGCGAAAACACACCGGGGAACTTGTGCGACAGTCAGGCGGACGTAGCACCGCAAGCCGATGTCAAAGGTCGAGCCAATACCGCGTATGCCGCCGCTCCCCAGTACGGTTGAGCGCGCCCATCTCCACCAGGTCCTGCAGGTCCCGGGTTGTAGTCGCACGCGAGGTGCCGGTGATGGCGATGTAGTTTTCGGCACTGAGGCCGCCTTTGAAGCCGTCAGGCCCCTCGCGGAACATGCGCTCGATCACCTTGGCTTGTCGCTCGTTCAGTCGATCACGGAATTGGTCGTAGAACCTCGCCTTGGCGATGAAGAACCCGACCCGTGTCAGCGTCACCTGCTGCGCCTTCAGAATGATCTCGGCGAACCAGAGTAGCCAGCCGGTGACGTCCAGTGTCTTTTGGTGGGTCTCGAGCTGATCGTAGTAGGCCTTTCGGTCCCGTTCGATGGTGTAGGCCAGCGCGATCAGGCTCGGCTGGCCGATGTTCTGCGCAAGGGACTTTTCCGCCAAGGCGCGGCCGAGGCGACCATTGCCGTCCTCGAAGGGATGGATGCTTTCAAACCAGAGGTGGCCAAGCGCCGCGCGGGTCAATGCGGGCAGGGGCGTTGGACCGTCTGGCGCCGTTCGGTTGAACCAGTCGACGAACACGTCCATCTCGCCTTGGACCTGCGCAGATGGTGGCGCTTCGAAATGCACCATCGGTCGGTCGATGCGACCAGAGACGATCTGCATCGCATCAGCATGCCGCCGATAGGCCCCGACGGTTTCGAGGCCACGGTCATGGGCCAGCAGCATACCGTGCCAGCGGCTGAGGGTTTCGTGGGTCAGAGGCCCGGCGTAGGTCGAGTAGACGTCCACCATCATCTCCGCGACGCCCTGTTCGCGCGGCCTTGACGGTGCGCCGTCGGCGGTCAAGCCAAATTGACGGCGGAGGGAGGATTGCACGCTGGCCCTGTCCAGCACCTCGCCTTCGATGGCGCTCGTCCGCATCGCCTCTTCGCTCAACAGCTCGATGCGCAGGTGGTCGCGCTCGTCGTCGCTCACATGGCGGACGGCACCGACGATCTCTCCGGACGACAACAGAAACTGCCGTTCGAGAGGTTCGACGGCGGCGCTGTCATAGCGGAAATCCGGCCAGTCGGGTTGCGTCCAGTTCCAGCGCATGAGCTATAGGCTCCTTTCCTATAACTCAAAATATCGCTGAGTCATGATTTATGGAAGCGCGATCTATGCATCATGCCAGATGCTTGAACCGTCGGACACATCCGCAGGATCCCTCAAAGGGCTAGGCCTTTGCGCGGGTCAGGCGGCCTCTACCATCGGCTCGTAGCGCACGTCGGGCATAGCCTCATTGAGCCAGGCAGGTTGCAGGTCGCCATTGTTCCATTGGTACAGGTAGCCCACCAGCATGTCGGTCTTCTTGCAGAGGATGCGCATGATCGGTTCGGCCGTAAGCCGCGGAAAAGTGGTCACGATGTGCTCCTCTCAAACTGACCTCAGGACTTTTTAACAACGAGGCCGCAATATCGTTTTGAACGTCTTAGGGTTGGGTTTCTGCAACTGCAAGATGAAGTCGGCGGCCTCGGCAAGAACCCACCGACAAAAGGACAAGTTGTCTTTATAGTCAGGTTTCTGGCGTAACCTTTTCTGCATGCTGCGCTGCAGCGCGAACGGCGATCTCGTGCAGGAGTATGTCGATCTCTGCCCAGACGCGTGGCTCGATTTGACCGCGGACCAGGGCCCACTTGCTCAGCACATCGAGGGGGTCATGCGCGCGCAAGAGGGCAGTCAGCGCAGGGGCATCGACCGCCAGCGAGGTGCGTGCGCGCCATTCGGTGATCCGCGTCCGCTGCTCTTCCGACGGTGGGACGAACTCGGACCCGAGCTCCCAGTTCTTGACCGCGCGGCGCAGGGCGGCGCGGATGACATGGGCGGGATCGACGCCGCAATCGATCAGGGCTTCCTCTTGCCGTTCCAGCGCGTTCACCCGGATGTCGATCTTGCGCGTCGCCGGACTGTGCCGCGTTCGGTTTGGCGATGACATGACCGCAGGCGCCGTCCTCGCGCCCGTCTCCTGGCTGAGCTGAGACGCGGACGTAGGCGCTGTGCTTGGACGCGCGGCGACATCATCTCCCATTGACGCCGGTTCCACGGCTACAGGCTCTGCCATCGCTGCCACGCGCCGTACCTCTTCCCATCCGGGGTCTTCTCCAACCTCTGGCCGAAGGGATGCTGCATATACCGGGTCGGGCCGCGTGATTGTCGGGATTCTCTTCCGCACAACCCTGTCCTCACGCCGCGAGGATGTTGTTGAGGATGTCGGTCGCTTCTTCGAGAGCCTCAACCACGTGGCGCACATGTGGGCGCATGAGGGGGTTCGGATCGGCCTGCTTCTGCAATGCCACAGCGTGCAGGAGGCCCTTCTCGTCCATCTCCTTGTAGACGTTCCGCCGCATCATCACGGTCTCGACCACCGGAAACCGCGCGATAGCCGCCTCGATGAGGGCGGCATCCGCGCGCGTGGTTTTTGGGTCGACCATGTTCAGAACGACATGGTGGCGGGGCAGGCTGTCGGGGTCATCGACGCGGGCGCGGAGCTTTTCGAACCAGTCGGCGGTCTGCGCGCCGACATCGAGATCCGAGGTCGAGAGCATCACCGGTGTCACGATGTGATCCGCCAGAACGGCGATCCCGTCCGACCACTCGGCCCCGACGCCCGCGGTGTCGATGAAGATGAAATCCGCCGAGTCCGCCGCATAGGCCTGCTCGATCCGGCGATCTACGGCTCCCACGCTCTCGACGGTTGCCGAGCGCAGGAGCGGTGATCCCAGACCCGCGGATTCAGCCCGCTTGTGCCAGGTGCCAAGCACACCGGTGCTGTCAGTATCGATCAGAAGGACGCGACGGCCAGCGGCAACGGCAGCGCTGATCAAGGCGCGCGAGAGCGTGGTCTTGCCACTCCCCCCTTTCCGGGCCATCGCAGCGATCACCACGAGATTGTCGTTCGGCATAAGCGGAGCCCTCTCAAAAGTGGTGAAACGCTACAAAGATGGTTCATTGTCGCTAACCTCCGTCTGCGACGGCGTCAAGCAGAAGACGGGATGCGGGCGGCGGTAGGCGGAACTCGGGGCGCATGGTGCGTCGCGCAGGGGGCGGACGACACGCTGCACGCAACACCTGGCGTCCTCCCGTCTGCTCGATGCGGTCCCCAGATGACGCGCGACAGGCGACATGGGCCATAGTGCGCGACGCAGGGAACGCGATGCATGTCGCATGGGACGTAATGCATTCCGCACCATGCGCGATGCGGGCGGCGCACGCCATCGGGCACTCGCCAGAAGACGTGCTGCAGGGCGCGCAAAACGCAGTCCAAAGGACGCGATGCGCGATGCAGGGAACGCGGGACGGGTTGCATTGAGCGCGTTGCGCACTGCATTTGCCAAAGGACGTCAAATCGGCCTGTCTGGCCGATTTTCTACATTGAGTACAAGCCCTTGGTGCCTTCTCCGCTTGTGCTGGGAGAAGGCGGGCTTGTACGAAGTTGGCAAGAAATAGGAACGTATACTTCACATGGGCAGCAGTCGCAGACTGACCGATCAGGAGCGCCGTCAGATCGTCCGGGAACGGGCGAAAGGCGTCTCGGTCAGTGCGATCAGTGCAGCGCTGAAGGTCTCGCCCAAGACCGTCTACAACGTGCTGAGCCGGGGCCGTTCCACAGTCTCGGCGAACGACAGCCGCACCCGTGTTCTGACCATACGCGTCACCGACCGCGACCTTCGCGGCTTCGATGCGGCTCTCGCGCGGCGCGGCATTGCCCACCGGTCAGACGCCATGCGCTGCCTGATGCTGGCCGTGGACGATCTCCTGCGCCCGGATCCCGACATGACGGATGAACTGAAAGGGATGAGCGCGGCGCTGAACCGGGTCGGCAACAACGTGAACCAGGTTGCGCGCCGCCTGAACGAGGCAAAGCTCAAGGGCGAGCGGTTGCCATATACTCCCGCCGACCATGCGGAGATCCGCGACCTCGCCGTGCTCGTCTTCGACATGGCCGACCAGATCCAGGAGATGTTCCGCGCGCGGCGTCGCGAACTGGACCTCGAGGTCACCAAGGCGCTCGCCGGTTTGGCGCGGCAGGAAGCGGAGCAGGTGGCCGAGCATGGCGCGGAGTGAGGCGCGCGGCGTCAGCCCCGCCCTCTTCGACCGCGACTGGAGCCGCGTCTCAGGCAGTTGGCAGGGGCTGTCGAAGAAGGCGCAGATGGTCCGGGCTGCGCGAGGCTACTCGCCGGCCATCTTCAAGCCGATCTCGAAAGGTGGGTGCCACACGGGCGCCCAGCTCAAGGCCCAGCTGACCTACCTCACCACCAAGTCGAGCCATATCCTCGACAGCCGCGGCACCCATGATGGCAAGAAGACCCTGACCGAGGCCGAGATCGACCGGGTCGTGCGGCGCTTCGAGAACCAGTGGGGCGAACGGCACAGCCCGAAGCTCGGGCATACCTCGCATCTTCTGATGGCCTTTCCCGTGGGCACCACCGGCGAAGAGGTGCGCGCGATCACGGAATCCGTCTGCGAGCGGTTCTTTCAAGGTGAGGGGTCGCAATTCGACTATATTGCTGCAATACACCAAGATCGCGCGCATCCACATGCGCATATCGTTCTGAACCGCCGCAGCAAGGATGGCGAAATGTTCTTTCTCGGGAAGGATCACCACTTCAACTACGACGCCTTCCGGGTGGCGATGGTCGAGGCGGCGCAGGTCCACGGGATCCGGCTCGAGGCGACACGGCGTCTTGACCGGGGGGTCACGACCTATCGCGCCGAGATCGACGAGGTCTACAAGGCCCGTGACGAAGGCCGACCGCCGGTCGAGCGGCAACGCACGGGGGCTGACCTGGCCGCAGCCCTGGAGACGGTGGCGCGCAATGCCCTGACCTACCGGGGTTTGGCGGTCGAGGCGTCCCGGTCGAGCTTCGATGACGTGGCCGAGGCACTCGAGCGGGCCAGCACCATCCTTGCCAGTGGCGGTCAGATCCAATCTGACGGAGCCATCTACATGTCCCAAGACGAAACAGCCTTCGACACGCTGATCACCGAATTTTCTCAGAACATCCGTCAGATCGAAGCGGCGATCGACCGGGCGCCCGCGGCCGAGCGACCGGAGATCGAGCGCAAGCTCACCGATGTGCTGGCCTCCGTCGCGCATCTGAACCCGCTCGGGGACCGTTCGGCCGCCCTCCTCGACGCGCCGTCCCGGGACGGGGTCTATGCGCGGGCGAACATGAACGAGGACCAGATGGGACGCCTCGACGAGGATGCAGTCAAGGCGCGCCTCAGCGAGGCGCTGCAGGGCACGGGTATTGATCCCGAAGCTGTAGCCGCCCGCATGCGCGAAGGGGCCGGCAATGCCGCGCTCGAACGGCAATGGCTGGCGCAGGATCTTCGCGCCATCGCCAAGGCGGGCGATCTCGATCTGGAGAAAGGCGAGGACCGGGAGGAAGCACTGGACCGGCTGGAAGCCGTCCATGTCCGTCTGGGCGACACCCTTACCGATGCGCGCATCCTGCGGGCCATCGATGAGGTGGACGACACCAAGGATGACCCGGTTGCCCTTGCCGAACGCATGACGCTGCCGGAGCGCGAGCGCACGGCGGGTGAGCCCGACATTTTCGCCCCGTCTGAGCGCCGGGATTTCCAAGAGCTCGTCTCCCAGTTCCGTCGGACGGATTTCGACTATCCTTACTCGGACGATCCGTCCGTGCGCCGAGCCGGTGCTGTTGAGGTGGAAGAGGCCCGCGCCGCCTTCAACGCCTTCGCGCAGCGGTCGCCCGATCATGCTGAACTGGCCTCGATGGCTTGGGACAATGTCACTGACAGCCGCAAGCCGCAGGAGTACGCCGTCGACGAAAGGGACCGCACCCTCCATGCCGGGGACATGGACCTCGCCCTGCGCGATCCCATGCAGCATCTCGGTTCGATCAGCGAAGACGACCGCACGCTCGCGCGCTACCGCGCGGAGATGCCGGACGAAGAGTTCGGGGCGACGGTGCAGGAGGAAATCAACCGCCTGCGCGCCATGGGGGCATCGCGCGCCTATATCAGCGAGCGGAGCTTCGACATCGAGGATCAGGCGCGGCAGGACTATGCCGAGCGGCGTTTCATGGCTGAGACAGCCCCAGATGTGCTGACCTTCCTGCGGCAGGCAGAGGCCGAGGACGTGAAGCCGCTCACCGAGACCGATGGGCAGCGCCTCGTCGTCCAGATCGACCGCAACCTCACGCCGAACGCCGTGACGGCCCTGCGCGCAGGCCACGCGGATGTGCTGGAAAAGTTCACCGAGCATCCGTTGCGGCAGCTGGAACTCGCCAAGGCTTATCTGGAAAGCAGCGAGGTGACGGCCCATGGCCCCGCCATGGAGCGGGTGCTGGATGGCCTGGCCGAGGAGCAGATCGAGGCGCAGCGCGCCCGACATGCCGCGACCCATGGCGAGAAGGGGGTCACCCATGGATAAGGGCAAGATCGCGGGCGGGATCCTGAGCCTTACGCTGGTTGGCCTCGCCATCGGCTATGTCGTGGCCACGGGCTACCTGACCATCCGCTATGGCCTGTCGACGAACGGCTTCGACGTCACCCTGCTTGCGCGCGAGTACCGAGCCCTCGGCACCAGCGCACCGCGGGACTCCCTGTGGGTAAACCTGATCCTTGCGGGCTTTGGGATCGCCGCGCTCATGTTGAGCGTCACGCTTCTCGGCGATGCCCTGACGCGCTTTGGCACGACGCATTGGCAGACCCGGGGCGAGATGAAGCGTAACGGCTTCTTTGCCAAGCCGGGTGGCGGCTTCCTTCTCGGCAAGCTCGGCCCCCCGAAAACGAAGCGTCCCTTCCTGGTGTCAAAAACCTTCCCGCACGCGCTGATCGTGGCGCCCACGGGTCGGGGCAAGGGCGTGGGCTTCGTGATCCCGAACCTGCTCACCTACAAAGGCTCGGCCGTGGTGCTCGACGTGAAGGGGGAGAACTTTCGCGAGACATCACGCTTCCGCGCAAGCATGGGCGACAAAGTCTTCCGTTTCGCGCCGACCGACTGGGACCGGCCCACCCACCGCTACAACCCGCTGGCGCGCATCGCCGCCATGACCAACCCCGATCGGCAACAGATGGAGTTGAAGCTGACCGCGAAGCTCTTCCTGCAGACCGACAACGAAAAGCTGAGCGGGCTTCTGGCTGGCGGCATTGATCTGTTCGTGGCGGCTGGTCTTCTGGCCTTCGAGCGCGGCGTGCCGACCATCGGCGAGATCTATCGCATCACTGCCTCGGGCGGCGACAAGCAGAAGGAATACCTCAAGCGCGCGCAGGAGGTGAAGAACACCTCGGCCAAGCTGATCTTCGAACGCATGGCATCGACCAACAACGACACCCTGACCTCGTACCTCTCGCTCCTGATGACCTCGGGTCTCGACACCTGGGACAACCGTGCGATCGACGCGGCCACCGCAACCTCGGACTTCTCCTTCCGCGATATCAGACGCCGCCCCCACGCGATCTATCTTGTGGTCGAGTCCGAGATGATCCGCCCGCTGGCGCCGCTGATCCGGCTGTTCTTCTCGGATCTCATCGCCTCGCTGCAGGCGCAAGAACCGGGGGACGACGAGCCTTGGCCCGTGATGATCATGCTCGATGAATTCGACCGCCTCGGGAAAATGCCTATCGTGGCCGAGAGCATCAAGACGCTGCGCTCCTTTGGCGGCAACCTCGCCATCGTCACCCAGACCATCCCGGCGCTGGACGAGATATATGGCGAAAACACCCGACGCTCCCTCCAGGGCGGCGCCGGCGTGAAGCTCTACCTCACCCCCTCCGAGCAGAAGACCATCGAGGAGCTCAGCCAGGCTGTCGGCAAGACCACCAAACGCGTGGTGACCCGGTCACGTGCGGTCGGGCGCAACCCGTTCGAGGGGCGCAGCGTCTCCGAGCGGACCGAGGACACGCCGCTTTTGACGGAAGACCAGGCCCGGCGCATGGACCTCGACGAAGTGATCCTCGTGATCGACGCGCAGATGCCGATCCGGGCGCGGCGGATCAAATACTTTGAGGACCCGGCGCTGAACGCGCTGCACACCGGTCAGGCGGGGAGTTTCCCGTACCCGGATGAAGATGGGCTTCGGCGGGATCGGCAGATAAGCGAAACGCGGGAGACGGTGGAGAAGTTGAAGCAGGAGTTGCGGGAGGTGCGTGCGGCTGCAGGGGCGCAGGGGTCTGGGACTGCGTCCTCGTCGATGACCGTTGAGCTACCTGCAACGGAGACACAGGATCCGCAGCCAGCGCCATCAGGTCGGGCGCGCGGCCGAGCAGCACGCGCTGCGGCGGGTGGCGGTGGGTCCGGTCAATTATCGTTCGATCTGGTTGGACTGGGGCTCAAGGAGGCAGACAGGACCCAACTTGCGGCGGCTGTGCAGACGACTCGGGCCATCATCGCGGAATATACGTGATCGGCCCTGACCTGCCGTTCAGTCCCTTGCCGATCGCCGCGGTGCAGCTTCACTAGACCGGCCATTCGTCCATCGCGCAGCATCATCGGAGGATGAAGGTCGGCAGGGCGGACAAAGCGGCCATTTGGTCGAATACGCATTGCCTTCTCGCGCCGCCAGCAATATCAGGCCTTCATGATCAGTCAGCACATCCAGCTTGCTCAAGGCACCTATTACCGCCGCTCCTGAGGCGGTGGATGGTGTTGCTGATCCAAACCGCCGTGATTGGGCGGTTTGCTTCTTCGGACATCCCCGGTCGCGGCTCTTTCAATGGAGCTAAAATGACGACCAAACAGCTTTGCATCGACTATCTAAAAGCCCTGAACGAGGGAAATCTCGCGGATGTGCGCGCCCTCTTCAGCGACAACGCGAAGGTTGTATCCCCGCTCTATGGGGTGCTAGATGCCTTTGATTTCTATGCCGATCTTTTCAAAGATACGAACAGATCAGAAACCTCGTTACTGAATGTGTTCGACACGTCTGAAATGTCGAAATCGGTTGCCCTTCACTTCCGATACGAATGGACCTTGGCTGACGGTAAGCTGGTGTCGTTTGAATGTGTTGATGTGTTTGAACTGAACGACGCGCGAGATCGGTTCGAGAAACTGACGATCATCTATGACACCGCCCCGCTTCGGCAGGACTTCGACAATCTCAGACGCACGTAAGCAAACCGCGTGGCCCGAGTGTGAATGGATGCGCTCGGGCCTCAATGGCGGAAACGGGCTATTCACGTCGATCTGCCTGCCCTGGTGCAGGGGCCAGTGCGCGGCAGCTTCTGACCCGCGCTCCCGGCCCACAGCGGTCATTGGCAAGGATCACCTTTGCCGCAGCGCGGCTCCCCCATACCTGATGGAGTGGATGGCTCCTGCTCCATCGGCGTCGCAATGCGCCATAGTGCAGATGTCATTGTCTGCTGCGAGAGGAGCCATCCGCATGAAGGTTACAACAGTCGGCCTGGATCTGGCCAAGAATGTCTTTCAGGTTCACGGGATCACCCATGAAGGCCATGTCGTCTTCAACAAGCCACTGCGCCGAGCTCAGCTGCTTGCGTTTTTCGAGCGCTTGGACCCTTGTCTGATAGGCATGGAAGCCTGTTCGGCGAGCCACCACTGGGCTCGGGAGCTGTCCAAGTTCGGTCACGAGGTGCGGCTGATCCCGCCGATTTACGTCAAGCCCTACGTGAAGCGGGGCAAGTCGGACGCTGTCGATGCCGAAGCGATCTGCGAAGCCGTCACCCGCCCGACCATGCGCTTCGTGCAGGTCAAATCAGTAGAGCAGCAAGCCATGCTGAGCCTCCACCGAATGCGTGAGCTCGTCGTGCGGCAGAGGACACAGCTGGGGAATATGCTCCGCGGACTGCTGGCGGAGTTCGGGATCACCCTGCCGCAAGGCCTGGAGAAGGCGACGGGCTTTGCGAGGGATGTCCTGGGTGGGTCTGCGCCGGACATTCCCGAGATCGGGCAGGACGTCATCCGCGTCCTGTGCCGGCAGCTGCTGTCGACCGACGATCTCGTGCGTTGGCATGATCTGCGGCTGAAGGCCGTGGCGCGGGCGGACCATCGGATGAAGCTGCTGCAGACCATTCCAGGCGTCGGACCGGTCACGGCCTCGGCGATTGTCGCGACCATCGGCAGCGGCCGTCAGTTCCGCAACGGACGTGAGTTTGCTGCATGGCTGGGGCTGACACCAAGGAACAATTCCAGCGGCGGCAAGGAGAGGCTGGGCAGGATCACGAAGATGGGGGATCAGTACCTCCGAAAGCTCCTCGTGGTCGGTATGACCTCCCGCGCCATCCAGGTGAAAGTCCGACCGGACAAGGGGGACCCGTGGCTGAGACAACTGCTGGAGAGAAAGCCCTTCCGACTGGCAACCATCGCTATGGCCAACAAGACGGCCAGGATCATCTGGGCCGTCCTGACACGGGAAGAGGCCTGGTCGCCGCGACCTGCCTGATGCGGCAAGCCCGGCACATAGAATAGCAAGACCGACGAGATGATGGAGACACCCACAGCCGCAATCCCGGGAGAGCCCGCCGAAAGTCCGGGGCGTAATCGCCCGCATACCTGACAGGGACCCGGGACGCGGAAGCCATCAGGGCCAGCGGCCGAAATGCCGCGCAAACAGGCCGGACACACGACCGCTTCTGAATGGGTGAATTAAAGTCATTTCCCGCTTGCTATGCAGGAGCCATCCACACAGGACCTTCATGGCACCGCGCAGCATCATCCAGTGCCCCAAGGTCAGCAGTGCGCAGTTAGTGACCTTTGCAAAGTCGCAGCTGCCAGCCATGCCCGAAGACGTGACCGGCCCCATAACTGGCTCTCATGGAGCTCGCTCAGCTGCCGTGCAGCTTCTCCAGAGCGGCCATTGGAGGCATCGTGCAGCATGGACTGACCGCCCAAGGTCAGCAGTGCGGACCAATTTCCACTCCGGCTACGAGCGCAACCTGTGCTAGCTTCCTCTTAGGGAGGCGATGCGCGATGACGGACATACGGCATGTAGAAGAGATCGGACGGGTTCTGGAAGGCAGCCAGACAGGGCGGGACGGCTTCGTCTCGGCCTCGTGGCGGCGCTGTGTCGAGCTTTACGGGATGGACCCGACGCGCGCGGATCCGGCCCATATCGTGACCGAGGCCGAACTGCGCGATCACCGAAAGCAGGCGGAATGGATGATCGCGGCGGCGCGTTCTGGCCTGCAATCGCTGTTTCGGCAGGTCGCCGGGCAGAATTACGTGTTGCTTCTGACCGATGCGAAAGGGGTTTGCGTCGATTTCTTCGGCGACGATCTCTTCACCGAGGATCTGCGTCGCGCGGGGCTCCATCTTGGATCGAACTGGTCCGAGGAACTCGCAGGCACCTGTGGTGTCGGTGCCTGCATCGTGACCCAAGAGCCCGTCACCGTTCACCAGGACGACCATTTCGGGAACGCTCATACCGTGTTGTCCTGCACCGCCGCGCCAATCTTTGATAGCCTCGGACAACTCGCTGCGGTGCTCGATATTTCACTTCTGCGCTCACCCACCCCCAAGACCAGCCAGAACCTGGCGATGAGCCTGGTGAGCACGGCCGCGCGCCGGGTCGAGATGGCCAATCTGATGGCCGAGAGCCCGCGCGACTGGGTGCTGCGACTGTCTTCGAGTCCCGAATTCCTCGATGTCGACCCCGAGGCCGCGGTGCGGCTGGACGGCTCGGGTCGGGTGTTGGGTTACACGCGGGCCGCGCGCCGGTTGTTCCCGGATGGTGGCTCGGTGCTCGGACGCCGCATCGACGAGGTGCTAAGCGTGAGCGTCGACGATCTGCCCGATCTGATGCGCGACCGCCCCACCGAAGAACGTGTGATTGAGATGCGCGACGGCGGAGCGCTGTTCGGCCATGCGATCGCGCCGAAAGCGCCGCGCCAGACCCGTCCGCGCCGGGGCGATGCCCTGCAGCGGCGCGGTGGGGCGCTGGCCGGCCTGACCGGTGGTGACCCGCAGATGGCGCGGCTCGTGGATCAGGCCGAACGGCTTGCGCCGGGCACTGTGCCACTGCTGATCACCGGCGAGACCGGCACCGGCAAGACCCGGCTTGCCCGCGCGATCCACATGGCCAGCAAGGCACAGGGCTTCATAAATCTCGAATGCGCGGGGCTGACGCCCGAGAGGCTGGCGCAAGACTGTCTCGCCGCGGCGGGGCCGACCACGCTTGTCCTGCGCCGGATCGAGGAGTTGCACGAGCAGACAGCCATTGCGCTTGGCGGTCTGCTCGATCGCCGCCCCGATCTGCGCACGCTGGCGACGAGTTGCCTCGACCCGGCGCGTATCGCCTGTCCGCGTCCGCTGTTTCACCGGCTCGCGGGGTGTGTTCTAAACGTGCCGCCGCTTCGGATGCGGCGCGATCTCGACTGGCTGATGACGAGACATTTACGCCGGCATACCGCCGACGCGATCCGTCTGTCTCCCTCGGCGCGCGCCGACTTGCAGGGCCGCCTCTGGCCCGGCAATATCCGCGAACTCGAACAGGTGCTCGATGTTGCAGCGGCGCTCTGTGTGGGGTCGGTGATCGATCGGCACGATCTGCCGAGCCAGATCGAGCCTGACACCCGCTTGGAGGACACGCACGATTCGGACGATCCCTGGGGCGCGCTCGAACAGGTCTTGGAAGCCTGCGAGTGGAACATGGCGCGCGCGGCACGGCGTTTCGGGGTCAACCGCTCGACCATTCTGCGCCGTATTCGCAAGGCCGGGTTGCGCCCGCCCCATTAGGGCGTTGCGCATCTGTTGCGTTCGCAACATGCCGCAGTGCGGCGGGCGTTTTTTACGCTGACATCCCTGCGAGGACCGTAGATCGGGCCGCCATCGGATGCCGATACTCCTTCTCGAGACACGCGCAGAGGAGGAGACGCGATGCTTGATACAACTGTAACCACCCAGACCCAGGATATGCTCGACAGCCTGAACGCCGCGCTGGAGAGCGGCGACATCGACCTTGCGGCGAACCTGTTTGCCACCGACAGCTATTGGCGCGACCTCGTGGCGGTCAGCTGGAACCTGAAGACGGTCGAGGGGCCCGAGGGCGTGGCCGACCTGCTGCGCAGCCAGCTCGATCACACGCGGCTCGGCAAATTCGAGATCCAGCCCGGCGAGATCCCCGCCGAGGAGGGCGGCGTGATCACCGCATGGCTTACCTTCGAGACGAAGACCGGGCGGGGTTGGGGCCTGATTCGGATCCGCGACGGCCGCATCTGGACGCTTCTGACCGCGCTTCAGGAACTCAAGGGGTTCGAGGAAAACCGCGGCACCCGCCGTCCGATGGGCGCCGAGCACGGGGCCCGCAAGAACCGTAGTTCGTGGAAGGAACGCCGCGAGGCCGAGGACGCGGATCTGGGCTACGGCACGCAACCCTATGTCGTGATTGTCGGCGGCGGTCAGGGCGGGATCGCGCTCGGTGCGCGGTTGCGTCAGCTCGGCGTGCCCACGATCGTGCTGGACAAGCATGACCGCCCCGGCGACCAATGGCGCTCGCGCTACAAATCGCTCTGCCTGCACGACCCGATCTGGTATGACCACCTGCCCTACATCAAGTTCCCCGACAACTGGCCGGTCTTCACGCCCAAGGACAAGGTCGGCGACTGGCTCGAGATGTATACCAAGGTCATGGAGATCAATTACTGGACGCGGTCCAAGGTGACCCATGCCAGCTATGACGAGGCGTCCGGCAAGTGGACCGTCGAGGTCGATCGCGACGGCGAAAAGGTGACGCTGGAGCCCACGCAACTCGTGCTGGCCACCGGCATGTCGGGCAAGCCGAACATGCCGAAATTCCCCGGGATGGACACGTTCAAGGGCACGATCCAGCATAGCTCGCAGCATGACGGCCCGGATAACTGGGCGGGCAAGAAGGTCGTCGTGATCGGTTCGAACAACTCGGCCCATGACATCTGCGCCGCCCTCTGGGAGGGCGATGCGGATGTCACGATGGTGCAGCGTTCCTCGACCCATATCGTGCGCTCGGACAGCCTGATGGAGATCGGCCTGGGCGCGCTTTATTCCGAGGACGCGGTGGCCAATGGCGTCACCACCGAGAAGGCCGACATGATCTTTGCCTCGCTGCCCTACAAGATCATGCACGAGTTCCAGATCCCGCTTTATGACCAGATGCGCGAACGCGACGCCGCCTTCTACGAGGGGCTGGAAAAGGCGGGCTTCGATCTGGACTGGGGCGATGACGGCTCGGGTCTGTTCATGAAATACCTGCGTCGCGGTTCGGGCTATTACATCGACGTGGGCGCGAGCCAGCTGATCATCGACGGCGAAGTGAAGCTCGCCAAGGGGCAGGTCGATCATTTCGAGGAAGACGCGGTGGTGCTGTCGGACGGCACCCGCCTGCCCGCCGATCTGGTGGTGTTCGCCACCGGCTACGGCTCGATGAACGGCTGGGCGGCGGATCTGATCAGCCAGGAGGTCGCCGACAAGGTCGGCAAGGTCTGGGGGCTTGGCTCGGACACGACCAAGGATCCCGGCCCCTGGGAAGGCGAGCAGCGCAACATGTGGAAACCCACGCAACAGGAGCACCTGTGGTTCATGGGCGGGAACCTGCACCAGTCGCGCCATTACTCGCTCTATCTCGCGCTGCAACTCAAGGCGCGTCTCGAGGGGCTGGAGACCCCGGTCTACGGGCTGCAAGAGGTTCATCACCTCTCCTGATGCCACCCGTATTGCGCCCGGCCCCCTCCCGCCGGGCGCAACACTCCCCGGAACCAGAAGGAAATCCAATGACACTCAAAGGAAAAACCGCCCTTGTCACGGGTGGCGCGCGCGGGATCGGGCTCGGCATTGCCGAACGTCTCGCCTCGGATGGCGCCAACATCGCGCTTGTCGATATGAACGCCGATCAACTGGCCGAGGCTGCCGGGAAATTCGACGCCGACAAGGTGATCACGCTAAGCGCCGATGTCACCGACCGCAGCGCCGTGATCAAGGCCATCGACGCCGCCGCCGAGGCTTTCGGCAGCTTCGACATCATGGTCAACAACGCGGGTATCGCACAGGTGCAACCCATCGCGCAGATCACCGAAGCCGAGATGGACAAGATCCACGCGGTCAATGTCAAAGGCGTGCTCTGGGGCATTCAGGCCGCCGCCGCCCGGTTCAAGAAAGACGGCACGAGGGGCAAGATCATCAACGCCGCCTCCATCGCCGCCCATGAGGGATACGCGATGCTCGGGGCCTATTGTTCGACCAAATTCGCCGTGCGCGCCCTGACGCAGGCGGCGGCCCGCGAATTCGCCTCCGATGGCATCACTGTGAACGCCTATTGCCCCGGCGTCGTCGGCACCGACATGTGGACCGAGATCGACGCCCGCTTTGCCGAACTGACGGGCGCGGAAAAAGGCGCGACCTACGATAAGTTCGTGGGCTCCATCGCGCTCGGACGTGCCGAAACGCCCGACGACGTGGCCCGCCTCGTCTCCTACCTCGCCGGCCCCGACAGCGATTACATGACCGGACAGGCCATCCTGATCGACGGCGGCATGGTGTTTCGCTGATCCCTCTTGCCTCTGAAAAGGATAAAATCATGAAAGCCGCACGTTGGCATGGCGTGAAAGACATTCGCGTCGAGGACATAGACACGCCCGAACCGGGCCCCGGAGAGGTCGCGATCAAGGTCGCCTGGACCGGCATCTGCGGGTCCGACCTGCATGAATACCTCGCTGGACCGATCTTCGTCCCGGTCGGTCAGGACCACCCGCTCAGCCATGACAAGGCCCCGATCACAATGGGCCACGAATATTGCGGCACCGTCTCGGGGCTGGGCACGGGCGTCGAGGGGCTGGCCATCGGCGACCGCGTGGCGATCGAGCCGATCTTTGCCTGTGGCACCTGCCCGGCCTGTCTCGAGGGGAAATACAACCTGTGCGACAGCCTCGGTTTCGTCGGGCTCTCGGGCGGGCATGGCGGGTTCGCCGCGACCTCGGTCGTCCCCGCCCGCATGGTGCACAAGATGCCCGACGCGCTCTCGATGGAGCAGGGCGCGCTGGTCGAACCCGCGGCCGTGGCGCTCCATGCCGTGCGCATGTCGCAGCTCAAGGCAGGCGACATGGCGGCAGTCTTCGGTGCGGGGCCGATCGGGCTTCTGGTGGTCGAGGCGCTGCGCGTGGCCGGGGCTGCGCAGATTCATGTGGTCGAACCCTCGCCCGAGCGACGCGCGAAGGCGCTGGAACTGGGCGCGACTTCGGTGATCGACCCGATGGCCGATGATCCGGTAACCGCGATCCGCGCAGCCACCGGCGGCGTGCAGGTCGCATTCGAGGTAACGGGCGTTCCGCGCGTCCTGCCACAATGCATCGACAGCACCCGCCATGAGGGTCAGACACTGATCGTCTCGATCTGGGAGGGCGAAGCCAGCTTCGACCCGAACACGGCGGTGCTCAAGGAACGTCAGCTTCAAGGCACGATTGCCTATCGCAACGTCTATCCCGCGGTGATGGAGCTGATGGTTCAGGGCTATTTCAGCGCCGAGAGCCTGGTGACCAAGCGGATCTCTCTCGACGAGATCGTGGAACAAGGCTTCGATGCGCTCGTCGCCGAAAAATCGCAGGTCAAAATCCTCGTGAAAGCCCCGGATTGATCCCCGGGGACATAACCTCTCGCGATGTCTGCGTCGCGAGAGGTTATGGCCACCAATGGAATCTGGTGGGGGCTCTACCGCCGTTTTCAAAGAGCAAGCGAGGCCGTCTTCGGCACTCTGTTCGGTGGGCTGGGTGTCCTCATGATGAACAGGTCGTTTTAGGAAAGCTGCCGGTTGGGCTTCGTGCAGCATCGACCAATATAGGCTCGGAGCGGACCTGCGGCAGTGCGGCGCGCTGGCCGCCTAGTTGAGTGGGACTGCCCGGCAAAGACGGCCCATTGCTGCCCTACGGCCCCGGCCTGGCGCCGCCTTGCAGCATCCCTATACCTGATGGAGTGGATGGCTCCTGCTCCATCGGCGTCGCAATGCGCCATAGTGCAGATGTCATTGTCTGCTGCGAGAGGAGCCATCCGCATGAAGGTTACAACAGTCGGCCTGGATCTGGCCAAGAATGTCTTTCAGGTTCACGGGATCACCCATGAAGGCCATGTCGTCTTCAACAAGCCACTGCGCCGAGCTCAGCTGCTTGCGTTTTTCGAGCGCTTGGACCCTTGTCTGATAGGCATGGAAGCCTGTTCGGCGAGCCACCACTGGGCTCGGGAGCTGTCCAAGTTCGGTCACGAGGTGCGGCTGATCCCGCCGATTTACGTCAAGCCCTACGTGAAGCGGGGCAAGTCGGACGCCGTCGATGCCGAAGCGATCTGCGAAGCCGTCACCCGCCCGACCATGCGCTTCGTGCAGGTCAAATCAGTAGAGCAGCAAGCCATGCTGAGCCTCCACCGAATGCGTGAGCTCGTCGTGCGGCAGAGGACACAGCTGGGGAATATGCTCCGCGGACTGCTGGCGGAGTTCGGGATCACCCTGCCGCAAGGCCTGGAGAAGGCGACGGGCTTTGCGAGGGATGTCCTGGGTGGGTCTGCGCCGGACATTCCCGAGATCGGGCAGGACGTCATCCGCGTCCTGTGCCGGCAGCTGCTGTCGACCGACGATCTCGTGCGTTGGCATGATCTGCGGCTGAAGGCCGTGGCGCGGGCGGACCATCGGATGAAGCTGCTGCAGACCATTCCAGGCGTCGGACCGGTCACGGCCTCGGCGATTGTCGCGACCATCGGCAGCGGCCGTCAGTTCCGCAACGGACGTGAGTTTGCTGCATGGCTGGTGTCGCTTAGCCCTTAATTGTGAGATGGGAAATTCAACGAAATCAATGGCTGTGCTTTGCCCTTAAATATGAGATTTTGCTTTTAATTCCGGAATTTTGCCCATAAATCTGAGACAGGGTTCGACCAAAGACCCTGCGGAAAGACGAGGAAACTCCACTCGAAGGCGCTGGAATCTCGCATTTAAGGGTAAAATTCGGCGCTCAACGCGCCATGTCTCGAAATTAAGGGCTACGCGACAGCCGTCGAGTTCACCCCTAGCCGGGAAGGCGACAGCCCAGTCCTGCCGGACCTGTTGGGCCAGATCCCCGAGGACGAGGACATCGGCACCGTGACCGCGGATGGTGCCTACGATACCCGCCGCTGCCACGGCGCCGTCATCGCACGCGGTGGCACGGCAATCATACCGACCCGAAGGAACGGTCGAGCTTGGAAAGAGGACTGCCCGGCTGCCAAGGCGCGCAACGAAACCCTGCGCGCCACGCGTCACTACGGTCGGGCATTCTGGAAGCGGTGGACCGGATACCACGCCCGTAGCCGAGTGGAGGCCAAGATGCGATGCCTGAAGGCCTTCGGTGAGCGCATCGCCGCGCGGGATCCAGATCGCCAAACCGCCGAAATCCACATCCGGGTCGCCCTTGTCAATCGCTTCAACGCGCTCGGCACCGCCCACGTCGTCCGCGTGGCATGAAACTGAATGGGAAAGGGGCACTCACAACTCAGGCCGACTTTCTGCAACAACGCCAACGAGATCTACGCGGCCCCTGTCTCCTGAGCGCGGAACCGCTGACGGAAAGCGTGAAGCTGAGAAGAGATGACAAACCGGTCGAACCGGGGATCGGGACACCCCAGGGGGTCAAGGCGCAGAAAGCGCGCAATTTTGATTGGGACCCGATCCGCGGACTTCATCTGGGCCAGCGGCTAGACCGCACCACAAAGGCCGTAGACATGACTGCTTTCGGCATAGGCGCGTCAATTCCCAGCTTGCGCAGCAGGGGTCGTCCAGACATGGGAACACTTGCCCTCGCCAGAGATGCCCACTGCGCGTTGGCGACGGTCCACCAATGACTTGCGCCACCGGACCTGTGGGGGAACCGGCGCAGCGCCAGTTCCCCATCGGCTCATTCTGCCGGAACCCAGGGCCGGTTATAGGCTGCCACGCGCCAATCACCGTGTTCGATGAACCGGGGGGCGCTCCCGGTTTCCAGCGCCTCGGCTGCGGCGTTCAGCGCCTCGGGCGATGTCTCGGGCCAGGCGCCCGTTTCGATCCGTTCGACCAGGGTCTCGACGATGGCCGTGCTTTCGGCAGCCGTGAACTCGCAATGGCCCGTGCCCTGGACCAGCGACTGCCGATACAGATCGCCGGTACCCTGCTCCTGCACCAGCGCGTCGTAGCCTTCCATCAGCGTGTAGGGAATGGCCCAGTCGCCCAGCATGTGGATGCGGATCGCCGGAACCTGCAGATCGCCGGTCGTCGTGCGCCCGTCTGCGGCCCAGAAATCGCGCGCATAATCCGAGGCCGCGATGCGGGGGGCGGCGTCGATCCTGGCAATGTCGGCCTGAAGGTCCAAACCGGCCTGTTCGTAGAGCGCCTCAACCGTCCGCGCCATCGCGGGTGCGGCATTCTGGTAGAAGGCGGCATAGTCGACCCCCTCGTTCCCGGAAAGTTGCTGCCCCGATGCGGCGTTTTCGAACAGAAGCCGCGAGGACCCGCCAACATTACCGCCGATGCGCAGCGCCGAGGCCACGATCATGTCGGCCATGGCGCCGGCATCCGCGGTGTCGGGTAGTTCGGTCCCCTCGACCATCCACGGCGACCACTGTCCGATGGCGAAGGCAAGCGCCAGCCGCGCGCGGCCCTCCGGGCTTTCGCCCGCCGTTTCGATGGCGGCCATCCAGGACGCACGGATCGCGTCAAGGCTGCGCTCGCCACCCGCTCCGGCATTGGGCAGGCCGACGATGGCGAGATCGCTGGCCGGACCGTGCCCAGCGGCCTCATAGCTTTCGCCCAGCAGGGTCTGCATGGCGAACCAGCCATCCAGGAAACTGCTCATGATCCAGACCGGCGTATGGGCGGCAAGCACGGCGGCACCGTCGATCCTGTCCGGGTAATCCTCGGCCGAAGCGAGGCTGTCGAGCCCTCCGCCAGAACAGCCGTATTGCAGCACCATGTCAGGAGCGCGCTCCAGGTCCGTGAAAATGTCCTGAACAGCTTGTAGATTCAGGATTTCACGCTGCGGATCGTATTGCCACAGGCGCAGCGGGTGCCGGGCGAGCCCGGCGAAGGCATAGCCACGACCGAGCAGGTCGTCATACCGCTGGACCGCTGACGCGACCGAAACGTTGCTGGCGAAATCCAGATCCCTGAGTAGTCGACCATTCCAGTTCTCGGGCACGCGGATCAGCCATGCCGTCCCGTCCGGCAGGGTTCCCGCATGTTCGTTGAAGGCGGGCTGCTCCTGCGCCGACGCGAGCGGGGCGAAGCCCGCGGTCAGAGCGAGGCAAAGCACCACCATTCCGGTCCGCGAACGCGGGCCGGCCAAATTGGCTGTCCGTGACATGAATTTCCTCCAGTTTGATGCAGCGATGAAATCCGGCTCCTCTTCCGGGGAACCATCGCCGGGAAAAAACATAGATAGCTAATTATTAGTGTCAAGGGCTCTGATGCACAAATCGGCTTAAGGCCGAGGTTCCCCTTTCCCCGGACGGACTTATCCCACAGCTTCCGTGACGGGTATTCCGAGCGCGGTGTAGCCGTTCAGGACGGCGATGCGGACCTGGAGTTCGGCGACCTGTCGGTCGAAGTCCCGTGCCATGAGCCGCTGGCCCAGCAACTTGATACAATGCATCTTTGTCTCGACGCGGCTTCGGCGGTGGTATCCACTCCATCGTCGCCAGAGCGCGCGGCCCAGGTATTTCGCCGCGCGCAGGGCCTCATTTCGCGCCACGGCTCCGGCGGTGATCGTCTTCCAGGGCTTCGCGTTCTTGCGGGGCGGGATGACGGCATGGGCACCGCGATCTGCAATCGCATCGTGGCATTTGCGCGTGTCGTAGGCGCCATCAGCCGTAACGCTACCGATTTCCTGGTCCTGCGGGATTTGGTCGAGAAGGTGGGTAGGATGGGCGCATCACCGATGTGGCTCCCGGTGACTTCGACGGCCCGGATCTCCAACGTTTCTTCATCGATCCCAAGGTGGAGCTTGCGCCAGACGCGCCGTTTCGGGCCGCCATGCTTGCGTGCGTGCCACTCGCCTTCACCTTCGACCTTGATCCCGGTGCTGTCGATCAGCAGGTGCAACGGCCCCTTGGAGCCGCGGTAGGGGATGTTCACGGCCAAGGTCTTCTGGCGGCGAGATAGCGTGCTGAAGTCGGGCACCGTCCAGTTCAGGCCGACCAGCCGTAGCAGGCTCTCGACGAACCCGGTCGTCTGCCGGAGCGCCATGCCGAACAGCACTTTCATCGAGAGGCACGTCTGGATAGCGGCATCGCTGTAGGTCTGCTGGCGGCCACGCCTGCCTGTCGGCGCGGCATCCCAGCTCATCTCGGGGTCAAACCAGATCGTCAGCGAGCCCCGGCGCTTGACTGCTTCATTGTAGGCTGGCCAGTTCCTGGTCTTGTAGGTCGGGGGTATGGGTCTGCTCATGCAGCCTGACTAACAGACTGGATTCGCAAGGTGAAACCTTCACAGCATTTGCGCAACATGTATAACCGCCCCTTGCGCAAGAGGGTTTCTGGATCAGTTTCGCGCGGTGTCGGGTGCTGACATGTATCCGGCCTCTGTTGCGGCCATCATCACGCCGCGGGCCCGTATGGTGTTCGCAGGTCGGGTCCAGATCAAAGCCGCGTGCTCGATGGCACTCTGTTGCGCTCTGGTCCTCCCGATCCCGTCTCACGACCGTGCGCCAAACGTCTCCTTGCCCTCTTCCGCTCCGACGTCCTCGCGACCAGTGACGGCTTACGCCGCAGCGGTCGGAGACTGGTAGGCGCCGCCTCGGGCCATCAGCGCCCAGACGATCCGCGCCATTTTGTTCGCCAGCGCGACCCGCACCAGCATCGGCGGCTTGCGCGTCAGCATCTCGCCAAGCCATGTGCCCGGCCGGGC
This sequence comes from Marinibacterium anthonyi, assembly GCA_003217735.2. Lineage (GTDB taxonomy): Bacteria > Pseudomonadota > Alphaproteobacteria > Rhodobacterales > Rhodobacteraceae > Marinibacterium > Marinibacterium anthonyi. Next base: position 62,519 of record CP031591.1, read on the forward strand.
AGCGGCATGAACATGCCGCTTGATGATGACGCTGTTGGCCCCGATGATCAGCAATCGCCGCAACGACCGTTCGCCCATCTTCGTGTTGGCCCCGAGACGCTGCTTGCCTCCTGTGGAATGCTGACGGGGCGTGAGCCCGAGCCAGGCCGCGAAGTCGCGCGCTTTGCGGAACGTCTCGGGGGGCGGAGCCAGAACCGCTATGGCCGTGGCAATCAGAGGACCTATCCCCGGGACTGTCATCAGGCGCCGCGCCACCTCATTCTCCTTGGCACACCGGGCGATCTCGGCATCGAGCTTGCCGATTTCCGCTCCGAGATGGGCGAGTGACGCCACCAACACCTTGAGCGTGGGGATGGCATCGGCAGGCAGACCGCTTTCCGGGTCTTCCACAATGGCAATCAGCTTCGACATGTTGGCCGCGCGCTGCGGAACGATCATTCCGAACTCGCCCAGATGCCCGCGCAGGGCATTGATGGTCTGGGTTCGCTGCCGGATAAGCAACTCGCGGATGCGAAAGACCATCGCCGCGCCTTGGGTCTCCTCGCTCTTCACCGGCACGAAGCGCATCGTCGGGCGCGTCGCCGCCTCGCAGATCGCCTCGGCATCAGCCATATCATTCTTCTGGCGCTTCACGAATGGCTTCACGTAGGCGGGTGGGACCAACCGCACGTCATGCCCGATCTTCCCGATCTCGCGCCCCCAGAAATGGGCGCCACCGCAGGCTTCCATCGCGACGACGCAGGCCGGCAGCTGTCCAAAGAATGCCAGACCTGATCTCTTCGCAGCTTCTTGCGCAGCACCGCCCGGCCCGTAGCGTCGGCACCGTGGACCTGAAACACATTCTTCGCCAGATCGAGCCCGACCGTGATAATCTCCGACATGACCGCTCTCCTTTGTGGATCCTTGCAGACCCACCTTGGCACATCGATGCCGTCGGGGGGGCACACCATCAAAGCCGCAAATCCTCATGAAATGCGCGGCCCGCCTCGGCGTCGTAGCACCGGTAGGCGCAATAGTGCTGCTGCAGGATGGGCGAGGGCGCCCGCCCGCACAGGGTCTTCGTCATGATGTATGTTGCCTTCGTGAGTGTCGGCATTACCCGGTTTCCAGCGCCGCGGGGGACCGTAACGCCTTCCGCGTCGAGCTTGAGTGGGGGGATAGCAAGCTTTGGTATCTAATCGTTGACAATCTCCTAGCGAGGGCTTTAAAGATAGATGTCTAAGCTATGTTTCGCAAACCACCGATCCGGCCCCCGTGTTCCGGATGTCGGACGGGAGAGGGGCGCGACGCAGGGCCAAACGGGAGGACATGATTATGCGTTTCACTGCAATCGCGATGGCTGCCGGCCTCGCCGTCTCGGCGACGGCTGGTCACGGCCAATCGCTCAACCTCACTCTTTCAGGCGGGAACCCGGGCGGCCTTTGGTCGCTGCTGGGCGCCGGCATCGACCGCGCCGCGCAGGTGGCGGACACCTCGGCCGTGGTGACCTATCAGGCTACGGGCGGCGGGTTCGCCAACATCGGCCTGCTGGGCGCCGGGCGCACGGATCTGGGCCTGGTGCACGACGCCGAGGCGCAGCTCGCGCTGGGAGGCGAAGAGCCCTTCCGCGGGCCGATCACGAACATGCGGGCCATCGGCTACATGTACAACTGGGCGCCGATGCACTTCTTCCTCGACCGCTCGATGGCCGAGCAATACGGCATCGACAGCCTGGACGACATCGCCGGCAGCGGCGCGCCGATCCGCATCGGCATCAACCGCTCGGGGAACATCACCTCGAACATCGCGCTGATGATGTTCGAGCGGGTGGGGGTGACCGACGAATCCCTGGCCGAAGCTGGCGGCCAGTTCGTGCGCGCCGGCGCCAATGAGCAGGGCGAGCTGCTGCAGGACGGACGGCTCGACATGATTACCAACGGCATCTTCATCAACCACTCGTCGTTTCGCGCGGTGGACACGAATGCTGACGTTGTGCTGCTGTCGGTCCCGCAGGAGGTCATCGACGCCACCAACGAGCGCTTCGGCACCGGCCAGATGGTCATTCCCGCTGGCAGCTATTCGAACCAGCAGGCGGACGTGAACACCGTGACGCTGGGGGCGCTGCTGGCCGCGACCGACGCGATGAGCGACGACGACGCCTATGCCTTGACCAACGCCCTAATCACCAACATCGACGAGGTGCGCGCGGTTCACAGCGCGATGCAATCCCTGACGCCCGAGTTGCTCGCCACGCCCAGCGTGCTCGAGTTCCACCCCGGCGCCGCCCGTGCCTACAGTGAGGCAGGGCTGTCGCAATGATCGGGACACTCGTCTCCACTGGCCGCAGGAGGGATCTTGCGGCCGGCCAGCAACGGGCCATCGTCGTGGTGGCCGCGATCTTCTCGGCCTGGGTGATCTACGCCAACCTCTTCACCATCTCGGATCCGCTAGTTCTGGGCATCCTCTTCGTTTCGGGGATCTACGCGATCATGTTCGCGGCGATCGGTGCCACGCCGAACGCTCCCGACCGCATCCCGTTCTATGATATCGCCCTGTCGCTGCTCAGCCTGGCAGCGGGCATCTTCTTCTTCGTGAACGCCACCGCCATTGCGGACCGCATCAGCCTGCTGGATCCGTTCACGCCCGCGCAGCTCTTCTTCGGCATCTCGCTACTGCTCCTGACCCTCGAAGCGACGCGCCGGACCACGGGCATGGGACTTACCATCGTGGTCGTGGCCTTCCTGGCGTACAACTGGTTCGGCTACCTGCTGCCGCCGCCCTTCGGGCATGGCGTCGACGATTTCACCTACCTGCTCGATATCTTGGTCTTCACCACGGATGGCGTGTTCGGGGTGCCGATCCAGGTGGTCGCCAGCTACGTCTTCCTGTTCGTGATGTTCGGCACTTTTCTGTCGAAAGCGGGTGGGGGCGAGTTCTTCTTCAACCTCGCGGCGCTTCTGACCGGGCGCACCCGCGGCGGTCCGGCGAAGATCGCGGTGATTTCCTCAGGGCTCTACGGCACGATGTCGGGCAGCCCGACCTCGGACGTGGTGGCGACGGGCTCGATCACCATCCCGGTGATGAAGCGACTGGGCTACAGCGCGCGCTTCGCCGGCGCGGTCGAGGTCGCGGCCTCGACGGGGGGCAGCGCGATGCCTCCGGTGATGGGGTCGGCCGCTTTCATTCTCGCCGAATATACCGGCGTGGATTACAAGGCGGTGGTCGTCGCCGCCGTGGTGCCCGCACTGCTCTACTACCTCGGCGTCTTTAGTCAGGTCCACCTGCGCGCCGTGCGCGAAGACCTGCGCCCGTCCGAGGACGAGATGCCGACCGTAGCGCAGACGTTCCGCACGGGCTGGGTCTTCCTGCTGCCGATCATCGGCATCGTGGTGGCGCTGCTCTCGGGCTATTCTCCGACCTTCACCGCCGGGATCGGCGTGATGGGTGTCATCATCGCCTCGACGCTGCTGAAGGCGACGCGCCTGTCGCCGTGGCAGGTGATCGAGGGCTTGGGCGAGACCACGCTGCGCATCCTGCCGGTGGCTGGCGCCTGTGCCGCCGCGGGTCTGGTGATCGGGGGCCTGTCGATGACGGGGCTGGGTATGAAGGCCGCGAACCTGATCCTGGTGATTAGCAACTCGCAGCCGATCCTGACGCTGGTTATCGCCGCTGTCGTGACGATCATCCTGGGTCTCGGCATGCCGACCCCGAGCGCCTACATCCTGGCTGCCGTGCTGGTCGGTCCGGCGCTGGCGCAACTGGGCTATCCGGTGCTGCAGAGCCACATGTTCCTGCTGTACTTTGCCGTTCTCTCGGCGCTGACCCCGCCGATTGCGGTGGCGGCCCTGTCGGCGGCGGCGATTGCGCATGAAGACCCGTTCAAGATCGCCTTCACCTCGGTGAAACTGGCCTCGATCGGCTTCATGCTGCCCTTCGCCTTCGTCTGGAACCCGGCACTGATGCTGCTGGCCGACCCGCTGTCGAATACTTTGGCCGTGGTTGGGGGCGTGATTGCCACGCTGTCCGTGGCCACCGCGGTCGAGGCCTTCGCCAGCAAGCCGGTATCGCCGGCGGAGCGGGTACTTCTGCTAGGCAGTGCGGTTGCGGCGGTCGCGCCCTTCCAGCTGCTCGCGGTCGCGGGCATCGCGCTCGGGGCAGCCATGTTGGCACGGCACCTGGTGGCGGGGCGCCGGGCCAGCGTGCAACAGAACGCCGCCGGCTGATGCCACCCTGGCGCAGCCTAACAGATCGCGCGGCCCGGACCCCTCCGGGCCGCGCGTCCTTTTGCAAGAGAGACCGACGTGACCCATCCGACCCAGACCGCAGAGCGACTCACGACGCAGAGCCCCTCCGCCGTGCCGCCGCAACAACCGAAGTTCTGGAAGCGCTGGGCGGTCAGCATGCTGGCCGTCTATCCCGCGCTTATCGTCCTGGTGCTGGCCACGCGGCCCTTCACCCAGGGCATGCCAATGGCGGTCTCGCTGTTCATCGTGGCGCTGCTGCTGACCGGATTGAATGTCGGGCTGATCCTGCCATTCCTGAACAGGAAGTTGGGGCGCTGGCTGGCTGCGCGCTGAAGCCGGAACGGGCAGGGCGGTACGATTTCATATATGTGAAATGTCGCAATGATCCCGCCGGCAATCAAGACAAGGTGCTCTCCGCCAAATAAGCTTAGATAGCTTACCCTTTAGGTTGAGCAGCCAATCCAAACCAGACTGTCCGTCCCGGGGCGGCGCAGTCGGAACGCTACGGGAGGAGCGAGCGACATGACTTCATCCACCACATTCACCAACAAACTGCGTGCCCTTGCGGGCGCTTCGGCGCTGTCGGCCGCGACGCTGGGCCTGACTGGTGCCGCCGAGGCACGCGACTTCCGCCTGCTGTCGGGCTGGGATTCCAGCTATGTTGCGGTCGACGTGCTGACGTCGTTCATCGAGACGCTCGACGAAGCCGTGACCGAGGGCTTCGGCGTCAACGTCATGGGCCCCGAGACCGTGCCCCCGTTCGAGCAGTTCGACCCGGTGTCGCGCGGCCTGTTCGACCTGCTGTTCACCAATGGTGCCTATCACTTCAACCAGACTTCGGTGGGAATGGCGCTGGACGGCCTGTCGGGCGATACCGAGGCCTTGCGCGAAGCCGGAATTTGGGACGCGGTGGATGCCGATTACCAGGAGCAGGGGTTGAAGCTGATCGCTGTGCTTTACGACCTGAATGGCTACCACATCATGCTGAACGAGCCGGTCGGCGAGAACGGCCTCGAAGGACGTCGCGTGCGCGGCACGCCGATCTACCACCCGGCGATCAACGTGCTGGGTGGCTCGCCCGTGGTGCTGCCGGGCGGCGAGATCTACCCGGCGCTGGAACGCGGTGTGATCGACGGTGCGGCCTGGCCGACCATCGGCGCTCTGTCCTACCGCTGGTTCGAGGTCGCCGACTACATGATGCGCCCGACCTTCGGCCAGGTCGGCCATCTGGTGTTGATGAACCTTGACACCTGGAACGACCTGTCCGAGGAAACCCGGGCCGAGATCGAGACCGCCGCGCGCGAGTTCGAGATCGAGGCCAATGGCCTGTTCGACACGCTAGTCGCCGAAGAGAGCGCCGCCCTGGAAGCAGAGGGCATGAGCGTGACCGAGCTGTCCGAGGAACTGGCGGGCACGCTCAGCTCGGCCTGGTTCTCGGGCGTGATGGACCTCGCGGCCACGCAATCGGGCGAGGCGATCGAGGAAATTCGCCGTCTGGCAACCGAAGCCGATCTCGACGGCTGATCGGGGCCCGGCCCCTTCCGACGCGCGGCCGCTTGGTGCCGCGCGTCTTTCCGTCCCCCGGTCGTCCTTCTCGGCCCATTCTCTTCGGCCTTTCCGTTCCAGGAGCTTCCCTCCATGCGACCGATCCTGACGCTTCAGGACGTGCTGACCCGGCTGATGTTCTTCATCGGCGTCGGTGCGCTGGCAGCCATCGTGCTCATCTACGCCTTCGAGGTCGTCTCGCGCTATGCCTTCGGCGCGCCGACCCTCTGGGCGAGCGATTTCGTTTCCTTCCTGCTGCTGATCACGGTGTTCAGCACCGCGCCCTGGCTGACCCGCGAAGGCGGGCACGTGGCCGTGACTATCCTGCCCGACCTGGTCGGCCGGCTGCGCCAGGTGATCCTGCGCGCGGGCTTCCTGGTGGCGGCGGCGACCTGTCTCTGGGCTGCCTGGCTTTGCATCGGCGAGGTGCAGCACCTGGCCTCGCGCGGGACGGCGACCCTGACCACCGTGCGCATTCCGAAATGGATCCTGGTGGCCTTCATCACCTATGGCGTGGCCAATTCCGGCCTGTATTTTCTGCGCCTCGCCTTCGGCCAGGCGCTTTCCGAGACCGACTCCCAACCCGAGGTGACCCATGGTTGAAGGTATCGCCGCCGTCGCGACCGGCGTGGGGCTGCTTCTGGGCTTCATGGCCGTAGGCCTGCCCGTCTTCGCGGCCTTCCTGCTGGTCAACCTGCTGGCCGTCGCGGTCATCATGGGACCGATGGGCTACGGCATGTTCGTCAACTCGCTCTACGAGACGACGACCACGCAATCGCTGGTCACCATCCCGCTGTTCATCCTGATGGGCGAGATCCTGTTCCGCTCGAACTCGGTCGAGGTGCTGTTCCGGTCCATCGACACGCTGGTCGGTCGGGTGAAGGGGCGCCAGTACGTGCTGTCGATCCTGCTGGCCACGGTGTTCAGCACCCTGTCGGGTGCTGCGATGGGCGTGGCGGCCATGCTGGGCCGCTCGCTGCTGCCGGGTATGATCGCGCGCGGGTACGACGCGCGGCTGTCGGCGGGCACCATCCTGGCCGGCGCCAGCCTGGCGCCGCTGATCCCGCCTAGCGTCCTGGTCATCATCATTGGCACGCTGGCCGGCGTGTCGATCGCCGGGCTGCTGATCGCGGGGATCATCCCGGGGCTGATGTTCGCGGGCATCTTCCTGGGCTATTGCTTCATCCGGGTCTGGCTCAACCCCTCGCTGGCGCCCGACGAGCCCGACGACGGCACCCGTGCAACGCTGGCCGACAAGGGCTGGGCGCTGCTGCGGGTGGTGCCGTTCTCGATCATCATCCTGATGGTGATGGGTCTGATCCTGGCCGGGATCGCCACGCCGACCGAGGCGGGCGCGATGGGGGTCATCGGCTCGCTCATCACCGCCGCGATCTATCGCAACCTGTCCCTGAAGATGATCGGCGAGTCGCTGGTCTCCTCGGCCAAGGTGGCGGCGATGATCCTGTTCATCATGGCCAGCTCGAAGCTGTTCAGCCAGCTGCTGGCCTTTACCGGCGGCGCCTCGGCGATGACCGAATGGGTCGTGGGGCTGGAACAGTCACGCTGGGTGATGCTGATCCTGCTGATGCTGCTGCCCTTCGTGCTGTGCATGTTCATCGACCAGATCGCGCTGATGCTGATCGTCATCCCGATCTACCTGCCGATCATCGAGGAGCTGCAATTCGATCCGATCTGGTTCTGGCTGCTGTTCTTGGTGAACATCACCGTGGGGGGCATGACCCCGCCCTTCGGCTACACGCTGTTCGCGCTGAAAAGCGCGTGGGAGGATGCCAGCCTCGGCAAGGTCTTCTCCTCGGCCTGGCCCTTCGTGCTGCTGTACCTGCTGGGCATGATCGTGCTGGCGCTGGTTCCCGGGCTGACGACGCTGCTGCCGTCGATGCTGTGACAACCCTCGGCGCGGCGGCCCCGGTCGCCCGCCCCCTGCAAGACAAGGAGGGCTCCATGCTCGAACCGATCCTGCCCGACAACCTGGGCCTCTACTACGGCAATGCTTGGCACGCGCCGCAATCCGGGCGCACCGATCCGACCTTCGACCCGGCAACCGGCAAGGTGCTGGCCCAGGTGGCCACGGCGGGCGAGGCGGATGTCGACGCGGCCGTGGCAAGCGCCCGCGCGGGGTTCCGCGAATGGCGCGACGTGGCGCCCCTGGAGCGCGCGCGCGTGCTCAAGGAGATCGCCGCCATCATCCGCAAGCACGGCGACGAGCTGGCGCTGCTGGATTCCGCCAATTGCGGCAACCCCTATACCGAAATGCGCGGCGACGCGGGCGTCGCCGCGGCGCAGATGGAATTCTTTGCCGGCCTCGTCACCGAGATGAAGGGCGACACCATCCCGATGGGCCCCGAGCGCATCAACATGACCCTGCGCGAGCCGTTGGGCGTGGTGGCGCGGATCCTGGCGTTCAACCACCCGCTGATGTTCTGCGGCGGCAAGATGGGCGCACCGCTGGCTGCGGGCAACGCGGTCATCATCAAGCCTCCGGTGCAGGCGCCGCTCTCGGCGCTGAGGCTGGCCGAGCTGATCGACGGCCTGCTGCCCAAGGGTGTCTTCACCGTGCTCCCCGGCGGGACGGAGGCGGGCGCGGCGCTGGCCTCGCACAAGGGTATCGACAAGGTCACGCTGATCGGTTCGGTGGGGGCCGGGCGCGCGGTGATGCGCGCGGCCAGCGACACGCTGAAGCCGGTGCTGCTGGAACTGGGCGGCAAGAACGCCCTGATCGCCTATCCGGACAGCGACCCCGACAAGGTGGCCAACGCCATCGTCGCGGGCATGAACTTCAGCTGGTGCGGGCAGAGCTGCGGCTCGACCAGCCGCGCCTTCCTGCATGACGACCTGCACGACGCGGTCGTCGAGCGGCTGGAGGCGGATGTGTCGCGCTTCAAGCCGGGCATGCCGACCGATCCCGCGACGACGATGGGCGCGCTGGTCGGGCGCGAGCATTTCGACCGGGTGATGGGCTACATCGCCTCGGGCAAGGCAGAGGGCGCGCGCGTCGTCACCGGCGGCAACGCGGTGACCGAGGGCGCGATGGCGGACGGCTGCTTCGTCGAACCGACGATCTTTGCCGATGTCACGCCCGACATGCGCGTCGCCCGGGAAGAGATCTTCGGCCCGGTTCTGGTGCTGCGCCGCTGGTCGGAAGAGGGGGCGATGATGGACGAGGTGAACGGCCTCGACGTGGGCCTGACCTGCTCGATCTGGTCGAAGGACCTGGCCACGGCGCATCGCGCGGCGGCCCGCGCGGAGGCCGGCTTCGTCTGGATCAACGAGGTCGGGCGGCACTTCCTGGGTGCGCCCTTCGGCGGCTACAAGCAGTCGGGCTTGGGGCGCGAGGAGGGGATCGGCGAGCTGATCTCGTTCACGCAGGAGAAGAACATCCACATCAACCTGGGCGGCCAGTAAGCCTTTATCCGGACTGTGGGAAAAGGAAAGGGGGCGGATCATCCGCCCCCTTTTTCGTGTCTCAGCGGGGCGCCAGCCGGCCCACCGGGTCGCGCTCCCGCAGCCAGTCCAGGAGGTCTGTCAGCTGGCGGTCGCGCTCCTCGACGATCTCGGCATAGGGCGCGTCGTACTCGTACCAGCCGCGTCCGGTGATCGCGCCCATGTGCCCGGCCTCGGCCAGGTCGCGCAGCGCCTTGCGGCCCTTGTAGTTCTCGTCCCCGGTCTGGTGGTACAGCGAGTCCGTGACCGCCAGCGCCGTCGCCTTCGACACGATCAGATCTTCGGTCAGCAGCGGCCCCCACAGCGCGAGGCGCGGCCCGATGCTCAGCCGCACGGCCGCGTCGATATCGTCGCGGCTGGCGATGCCCTCGTCCATCAGGCGATAGATCTCGGTCAGCATGGCGAACTGGATCTTGTTGATCAGGAAGCCCGGCCGCTCACCGCAGGCGACGCCCACGTGATCGATGGATTCGACGAAGGCCCGGCCCCATTCCACCAGCGACGCCGGGGTGAAATCGGCGTGGATCACCTCGATCGAGCGGATGATGTGCCCGGGCGTGATATAGTGCAGGCCCAGTATCCGCTCCTTGCCGTTCACCCTGGCGCCGATGTCCGACAGCAACAGCGACGAGGTGTTGGTGGCCAGAACCACCTCCGACGGGCAGAGCGCGTCCAACTCGGCGAACAGCGCCTGCTTGGTCTCGAGCTTCTCCTGCACCGCCTCATGCACCATGAAGGCGCCCTTCACGGCCTCGGCCAGCGAGGGCTCGGTGCGCACGCGTGCCAGCATCGCGTCGACGGCGGCCGAGTCGTCTGCGAAGGTCGCGGCGATCGGGCGCGCGCGCTCGGCAAAGCTGGCCAGCAACTCGGTATTCATGTCGCACAGCGCGACATCATGGCCGTGGTGGGCATAGAGCGTGGCGATCACGCAGCCCATGAAGCCCGCGCCGACGACGCAGATCGTGCCGGACGACGGCGGGAGGGGGATGGAGGGGGCGGTGTCGGGCATGGAACCTCGTCTGGTGTCAGGGCGCGGTCGGGGCGTGCCCGCCGCCTGCCGAAAGGGATGAACGGGGAGGGCCGTGCCACTGCGCAATCGCGCGCGCATCCTGCCGTCTCCCTTGCCGACAGCCTTGCGAAATCGGGCCCCCGGTCAACGCGAACCGCCCCGCATGGCGGATATTTCGAGGATGTGAATTCTGCCCGAAGGCCCGCGCGCCGGCTGCGGGACATCCGCCGGGGCCGCGTCGCGAACCCTTTCCGCAGCGCCCCGATTCGCCTAGATTGTGACAGGGCGGAGCGGGCCGGTACGGGTCGCCGAGCCGTGTGAATCGGAAGGGCAGGGGAGATGACCGCAGACAAGGTGAAATCCGCTGCGCGGGTGTTTGAGATCCTCGAGTTCTTCGCCAGTCACCGACAGCCTGCCCGGCTGCACGAACTGGGCGCCGCGCTCGGCTATCCGGTTTCCAGCCTGACCGCGCTTTTGCGTACCATGCTGGACATGGGTTACATGACGCTCGATCCCGCGACCCATGCCTATCTCCCCGCGCCCCGGCTGCAGACGTTGACGGGCTGGATGCAGGTCGACGATTATGAGCAGACCGTGCTGTTCGATGCCCTGTGCCGTCTGCGCGAGGCTGCGGGCGAGCCGGTGGTGCTGGCCGCGCCCGCCGACCTGCATGTCGATTACGTCACCTCGCTGCACCGGCAGGAGGGGCGCAACACCCATATCCGCGCGGGCGACCGGCGGCTGATGGTGCAGAACGGCACCGGCTGGCTGATGCTGGCGCGCGCGCCGCGGCCGGTGGCGCTGCAGATCTACCGTCGCACCGTGGCCGAGGGGCTGATCTCGCCGCGCGACTACCCCCAGGCGGCCTTCGAGGCGGTGCTCGACGCCAATCGTGATACCGACGTGTCGATCCTGCACGCGCGCGACCTGCTGGACATTCCGACGCACCGCACGGTGCATTGGGATGCGTCTATGATGTCGACGCTGATCCCGGTGCCGCCGGGGCACGCACGCCCGCTGGGCATCGGGATTCATGGGCCGACGGAGCGCATATCACGCCGCGCGGATGAACTCTCCGAGCTGCTGCGCCGGACGTCGGCGGAGCTGGCGGCGCGCCTCGAAACCGTCTGAAGAGGCGCGCGCAACTCTGAACAAGACCATGAAAAAAGGCCCGCACGATTGCTCGTGCGGGCCTTCCCTGCGTGCGCCTTGGGAGGAAAGCGCCAGCGCGTCACTCGGCCGCTTCGGCCGGGTCATGGGCGACCAGCGTGCGCCAGTCGACATCCTTGGGATAGACCCCCTCGTGCGAGGCGATGCGCGACTGCAGCGCGAAGCTCGCGGTGCCGATCGCCGGGCCGCCCTCGGCCACCTTCTGCGCGGCGTCGGTCATCAGTCGGCGGAACTCGACGATGGCGAGGTCCGAGGCGCCCAGCACGTCGGTATGGCGCTGCACGCGGCTGCCCATCGACACCCACATGATGATGTCCTCGTTCGGGATGCCCGGAACGCCGGTGAAGTGGCCTTCCTTCATCAGCTCGCGGTCCTGCTTGAAGTCGTTGTCCAGCGTCCGAAGCGTGCGCCACTTCTCATCCAGGTCCTTGCCCGGAACAGCGTGGTTGAAGGCGCGCCATTCCTCGGTCGAGGGCACTTTCGGGCCGCCGAAGGCGAGGAAGTGGAACGCAGTCTCGTCGTCGTTGATCGGCACGATGACGCTGGCGACCTTGTAGGCGTTGTTGGGCGGGATCAGCGAGTAGTATGGCGCCACGAACTCGGTGATGCGCAGGTAATGATGCGTTGCTGCGTTCTTGATCGGCTTGCGGATCGCTGCGTAGTGGAAGCCGTAGCTGGTGGTCTCGGTCTGCATGCGCGGCGATTTGTCGGTCGACGGGCGGTACCACGATTTGTCATCGGCTGCGGCACTTTCCACGCGGGCCGGTTTCATCGTTGATGAATGCAGCGACGAGGAATGCGCGCTGTCGATCTGTCCTTCGTGGATCTGCGCCCAGTTGGCGGGGACACGGATCTTCAGGATGGCGACCGGGGTGTCTTCGGTTGGGGCGAAGGCGGGGGGCTGGAACTCCGGCATGTCGGTCTTGTCGCCGAGCCACGCCCAGACGAAACCGCCCCATTCGCGCACCGGGTAGGAACGGGCCTTGACCTTGTCCATCAGCGGGCTGCCCTCGGGCTCGGACGACATGGCGACGACGTTGCCGTCCACATCCATCTTCCATCCGTGGTACAGGCAGCGCAGGCCGCAATCCTCGTTGCGACCGTAGACCAGCGAGGCTTTGCGGTGCGGGCAGAGCTCGTCGAGCATGCCGAGACGGCCCTTGGTATCACGGAACGCGACGTAGGATTCGCCAAGCACTTCGACGCGCAGCGGCTTGCCGTCGTTCTCCGCCACTTCTTCCATCAGGCAGACCGGCGTCCAGTGCTGACGCATCAGTTTCGCCATCGGCGCGTCACCCGTCACGCGGGTCAGGACTTCGTTCTCTTCGGGGGTCAGCATCTCGTACTCCTCCTGCGGCCCGGGCCCGTGAAGGCCAATCTCGAATGCTTGACAACATATACTTAGCTATCTAAACGAGCAAGGGCAGATACACGTTTTTTGGGAGGGGCGAATGGAGCTCATCAGGATGCGCGTCGGTGCAAGACGCGCGCTGACCCCGCAGATCACCGAATTCACGCTGGTTCCGATGGAAGAGGGCGCGCTGCCCGGATTCACGCCCGGCGCGCATGTCACGGTCGAGACGCCCTCGGGGGCAATGCGGCGCTATTCGCTGGTCAACGACGGCACCGCGCCGGACCATTACAAGATCGCCGTGAAGCGCGAGCCGGCCAGCCGGGGCGGCTCGGCCTCGATGCATGACGAGGCGGTCGAGGGGTTCGAGCTGAACGTCGAGGCGCCGGAAAACGACTTCCCCATGGCCGACGCGCCGCGCTACCTGCTTATCGCGGGCGGCATCGGGGTCACGCCGATCTCGGCCATGGCCGCGCATCTTGAGCGCGAAGGCAAGGATTTCAACATCATCTACCTCAGCCGCAGCGCGGAAGAGGCGGCCTACCTGGAAGACCTGACCACCGCTTACGGCGACCGTGTCCTGGCCCATCACGACGAGGGCGACCCCGAGAAGATCTACGATTTCTGGGACCATTTTGCCGAGCCGCAGAAGCTGAATGTCTATTGCTGCGGGCCAAAGCCCCTGATGGACGAGATCGAGGCGATCTCGGGCCATTGGCCGGAAGGCCGCGTCAACTTCGAGGATTTCAAGCCCGTCGACGTTGTGCGCGCCGATGACGAGGCCTTCGAGGTCGAGCTGAAGAAGACCGGCATCACGCTGACCGTGCCCGCCGACCGTTCGATCCTCGAGGCTATGCGCGATGCCGGGTTCCCGACCGTCAGCTCGTGCGAGAGCGGCACCTGCGGCACCTGCAAGACGCGACTCCTGGAGGGCGAGGCCGATCACCGCGACATGGTGCTGATGGACGAGGAAAAGGCCGACAAGATCATGATCTGCGTCTCGCGCGCCTGTTCGGGCGGGAGGCTGGTCCTTGACCTCTGAGCCCGCGCAAATGCCCGTCAGGCTAGGCGTCGTCGGGCTGGGTCGCGGCTTCATGCTGATGATCCCGACCTTCACCGCCGATCCGCGCGTGAAACTGGTCGCCGCCGCCGCCCCCCGCGCCGAAAGCCGCGCGGCGTTCGAGGCCGAGTTCGGCGGTCGGACCTATGACGACATCGTGCCGCTTTGCGCCGATCCTGAGGTGGAGGCGGTCTATATCGCCACGCCGCACCAGATGCACGCCGACCACGTCTGCACCGCGCTGGCCGCCGGCAAGCATGTGCTGGTCGACAAGCCGATCGCCATCTCGATGGCGGATGCCGACCGCATGGTCGCGGCCGCCGAGGCCTCGAGCAAGCATCTGATCGTAGGCCCCAGCCACAGCTTCGACCCGCCAGTCGAGGCCGCGGCGCGCCTGATCGAGAGCGGTGAGGTGGGATCCCTGCGGATGATCCAGGCGTTCAACTACACCGATTTCCTCTACCGCCCCCGGCGCCCCGAGGAACTGCGCACCGAAGAGGGCGGCGGCATCCTGTTCAGCCAGGCGATCCACCAGATCGACGTGGTGCGCCGGCTGGCCGGTGGCCTTGCCACCCGAGTCACCGCGATGACCGGCGCCTGGGATCCCGCGCGCCCGACGGAAGGCGCGTTCAGCGCGCTCATCGCCTTTGCCAATGGATCCTTCGCCAGCCTGACCTATTCCGGCTACGCGCATTTCGACAGCGACGTCTGGATGGATAATGTGGGCGAGCTGGGCCAGCGCAAGGACCCCGCCGCCTATGGCAAGGCGCGTCGCGCCTTGCAGGGGCTCGACGCCGAGGCCGAAGCCGCGCTCAAGCAGACCCGCACCTACGGCAGCGGGGCCGGGCTTATCGAGGCGGAAAACAACGAGCATTTCGGCCCGGTGATCGCGCTGTGCGACCGCGCCGACCTGCGGCTGACGCCTGCCGGGCTGGATGTCTTCGGCGACATCGAGCGCCGCTTCGTCGAGGTGCCCTTCGGCCCCGCCCCGCGCGGACCTGTCATCGACGCGCTGGTCGGCGCCGTGCGCGAGGATCGCGCGCCCGCCCAGACCGGCGCCTGGGGCCGCGCGAGCCTCGAAATCTGTCACGCGATCCTGGAATCGGCGGCCTCGGGCCAGCCGGTGGATCTGCAGCGCCAATGCGGCATCACGTAAAGGAGGAACACGTGTCCGATCTGAAACTCTCCCTCGCCATGGGGAATTACGACCGCACGCGGGCCATCGTCGACGGCCGGGTCAAGATCGACGGCGTCGATCCCGTGCCGATGCTGCTGTCGCCCGAAGAGATGTTCTTCCGCGCCTTCCGGCACGAGGCCTTCGACATCTCGGAGCTGTCGCTGTCGTCCTATTCGATCTCGGTCGCGCGCGGGAACCCGCATTACGTCGCGATCCCGGTGTTCCTGAGCCGCGCGTTCCGTCATACCTCGGTCTATATCCGCACCGACCGCGGCATCGACCGGCCCGAGGATCTGAAGGGCAAGCGCATCGGCATCGCCGAGTACCAGCTGTCGGCCAACGTCTGGGTGCGCGGCATCCTGGAAGAGCATTTCGGCGTGAAACCCTCGGACGTGACCTGGGTGCGCGGCGGCATGGACACGCCGGGCCGCCCGGAAAAGATCGCGCTGACGCTGCCCGACGACATCACCATCGAGCAGGCGCCCGAGGGTGCCACGCTGAACGGCATGCTGGCGGCGGGCGAGATCGACGGCTTCATCGGCCCGCGCTGGCCGCGCTGCTTTGCCGAGGGCCATCCCCATGTCGGCCGCCTGTTCCGCGACAGCATCGGCGCGGCCGAGGAGTATTTCCGCCAGACCCGCATCTTCCCGGTGATGCACGTTCTGGGCGTGCGCCGGACCTTGGTCGAGGAATACCCCTTTCTGCCCGCAGCGCTGCTCAAGGCGTTCTCGGAGTCGAAGAAGCTGGCCGAAGAGGCCTTGAACGACACCTCGGCCACCAAGGTGACGATGCCCTTCGTCGAGGACACGCTGAACCGTGCCCGCGCGCTGATGGGCCCCGATCCCTGGAGCTATGGCGTCGGCGCCAATGCGCATGTGCTCGACAAATTCCTCGACTACCATTTCGCGCAGGGCCTCTCGCCGCGCCGGGTGCAGGTCGACGAGCTGTTCCACCCCTCGACCCTCGAAGCCTACAGCCTGTGAGCAAGGAGGCCCCATGAGCCGTTACCAACCCGGCGATATCGTCGAGATCCGGCTGGAGCAGGGCCTCGCCTATGCCCAGCTGACCCATGAGCACGAAAGCTACCCGCCCGTCGTGCGCCTGTTCCGGGGGCTGAGCGACAGCCGCCCCTCCGATCTGGAGGCGCATGTCGCGCAGGCTCCGCGCCTGACGGCGATGATCCCGCTGGAACAGGCGCTGGACCGGCTGGGGCTGGCGCATGAAAAGGCGGGCAGCGCCGCGCTGCCCGAGGACGAGCGCAAGTTCCCCACCTTCCGCATGCCGATCCGCGACAAGCAGGGCGAGATTGTCTATTGGTGGTTCTGGGACGGGCAAGGGCTGAGCTATTCGGTCGAGCTGGACGCGATCCAGGACAGCCTGCCGCTGCGCGAGGTGATGTCCTCAGCCAGGTTGCTGCAGGAATTGCAGGCCCCGGCCTGAGCACGAAACACGACAGGTCCCCATGATCCCCTTTATCGGCGAGATCTTCGCCATCCTCGCCGCCTTTTGCTATGCCTTCGGCTCGGTCGCCGCGACCAAGAACGCGCGCGAAAAGGGCGGGCGGGGCAATGCCGTGCTGCTGTCGATCGTGTTGACGGCGCTGTTCTCGGGCGGGTTGTGGCTGATCATGGGGCCGTCGCTGCCGCCGATTGACACAGGCTTCTGGATCGGCGTGGCGATCTTCGTCGTCGCCGGCATGCTGGCCACGGTGCTGGGGCGGATCTTCTTCTTCCGCTCCATCGAGCTGGCCGGCGCCATCGAGACCGGGCTCATCCGCCGGCTGATCCCGGTGTTCGCCGCCGTGCTGGCGATCCTGTTCCTGGGCGAGAGCCTGACCATCGCCAGCGCGCTGGCCTTCGTGCTGGTCTTCGCCGCCGTGGCGCTGGTGGTGTTGTCGAACAGGGGCCAGATCGTCGCCGATGACGAGGACGCCCGGCGAGCGGCCGGCGAGCGCAACACCGGCCGTGTCCTGGCGCTGATGTCGGCGGCGAGCTATGGCGGATCCTACGTGGCGCGCAAGTTCGCCATGCGCTGGCTGCCCGATCCGCTGATCGGCGCCTTCATTGGCGCGGTAGCCGCCTTCGTGTGGTTCGCCGTCGCAGCCCTGTTCAGCGCCGCCTATCGCCGCCACCTGAGCGAACTGTTCCGCCGCCCGACCGGCTGGCAGCTGGTGGCGGCCGCCTTCGTATCGCTGGGCCAGACCGCGCAATTCGTGGCGCTCAGTTTCACCACCGTCACCGCCGTGGCGATCATCGGCACGATCGAGATGTTCCTCGCGGCCTGGCTGGCCGCCTGGGTCCTGCGCACCGAGGATCGCCCCGGCCCGATCTTCGCGCTGGCTTCGCTGATGGCGATGGCAGGCGTGATCGTGCTGGCGCTGGTGCGCACCTGAAATAACACAAGAATTCCGAAACGGGAGAGAGACAGATGACCAGGGAAACCGACCGCCCCACACCCTGCGAGGTGAAGACGCTCTACGGCAGCGACGCCATCGCCGAGATGCTGCGCCGGCTCGACACGCCCTACGTCGCGCTCAACCCCGGCTCGAGCTTCCGGGGCCTTCATGACAGCATGGTCAACTACCTCGGCAACCAGGATCCGCACATGCTGCTGTGCCTGCATGAGGAACACGCGGTTTCCATCGCCCATGGCTGGGCCAAGATCACCGGCAAGCCGATGACCGTGGTGCTGCACGCGAATGTGGGCCTGATGCACGCCGCGATGGCCATCTACAACGCCTGGTGCGACCGCGTGCCGATGCTGATCCTCGGCGCGACCGGCCCGGTCGACGCGGCCAAGCGTCGGCCCTGGATCGACTGGCTGCATACCTCGCGCGATCAGGCGGCGGTGGTGCGGCCCTATGTGAAATGGGATGATCAACCGGCGTCGCTGGCCGCCTCGCTGTCGTCGCTGATGCGGGCGATGCAGATTACCACCTCGGCCCCGATGGCGCCCACCTATGTCTGCTTCGACGTGACGGTGCAGGAAACCGCCATCGAAGCCATGCCCGCGCTGCCCGATCCCGCGCGTTTCGCAGCCCCTCAGGCCCCGGGTGCGAGTGCCGCGCAGGTCTCGGCCCTGGCCGACATGCTGGCCGAGGCGCAATCGCCGGTGATCCTGATGGGCCGCGTCTCGCGCGATGAAGGGGACTGGGCGCGGCGCGTGGCGCTGGCCGAGTATTTCGGCGCCCGCGTCATCACCGACATCAAGACCGGCGCCGCCTTCCCGACGCGCCACAAACTGCACGCGGGCGCGCCCGGGTTCTTCCTGTCGGCTGAATCGGTCGAGGCGCTGTCGGGCGCGGATCTGGTGCTGTGCCTCGATTGGGTGGACCCGGCCGGCACGCTGGCGCAGGGCAAGCTGGGCGCCGGGGCCAAGGTGGTCAACGCCACGCTCGAGCCGATGCTGACGAACGGCTGGTCGATGGATCATCAGGACGTGGTGGCGAGCGATCTCACCATCCTGACCGAGGCCGATGCGCTGGTCGCGGCGCTGTGCGAACGGCTGGGGCTGGAACCCGCCGCACCCGCGCCCCGCACGGCACCCGCGCCGCACGGGCAGGAGCCCGATGCCGTGCTGTCGCTCGACGCGCTCTCGCATGTGCTGCGCGCGGGGCTGGCCGAGGATCCGCACACGCTGGTGCGTCTGCCCCTGGGTTGGGACGGTCGCCATTGCGATTTCACCGGGCCGCTCGATTATCTGGGCTATGACGGCGGCGCAGGCATCAGCTCGGGCCCCGGCATGGTCGTGGGCGCGGCGCTGGCACTGAAGGACACGGGCCGCATGCCGGTCGCGGTTTTGGGCGACGGCGATTTCATCATGGGCGCGACCGCGCTGTGGACCGGGACGCATCAGAGCGTGCCGATGCTGATCGTGGTGGCCAACAACCGCTCGTTCTTCAACGACGAGATCCACCAGGAACGCGTCGCCCGCGACCGCGACCGCCCGGTCGAGAACAAGCATATCGGCCAGGCGATCGACGAGCCGGATATCGACATCGCCGGCCTCGCGCGGGCGCAGGGCGCGGTGGGCATCGGCCCGGTCGCGACGGTGGCCGCCTTCGAGGCCGCGCTGGCCGATGCCGTGGCGCAGGTGCGCGCGGGCAAGTCGGTGGTGATCGACGCCCGCATCCTGCGCGGCTACGTCAAGGAGATGGCCGAAGGCATGACCGCGGAACAGGACGGCTGAACAGAATGGCTATGCGGGGCGTCGTGGATGGGCAACGGGTGACACGAAACGGTTGAAAAGACATCTAACCCTTGCGTCCTGCACGGGAAATCAGCACAAATGGAAGCGACCCGTCGCCGGCATCGCGCTGGCGACGGGGCTTTCGTTTCTGGCCGATTGAGACCGTTCCACATGGATGAAACCGCGCCCTCGGGGCATGAAGACTTCGATCCCAAGCTGACCGAAGAGCGCCTCGCGCGTCTCGTTCGTCTCGCCGCCAGGGCTTTCAACCGTTCGCTGCAGATGCGCCTTCAGGACGAGGGGATCACCTTCGGCCAATGGATCTTCCTGCGCATCCTTTGGTACAATGACGGGTTGTCGCAGCGCGAGCTGAGCCAGCGCGCGCATCTGACCGAACCCACCGCGCATGCCGCGCTGACCAAGCTGGAGAAGCAGGGCGTGATCACGCGGCAGAAGATGGACGGCAACAAGCGGACTTTGCGGATATTCCTGACGCCCAAGGGCTGGGAATTGCGCGACCGGCTGGAGCCGATGGCGCATGACGTCAACCTGATCTCGCTGAAGGGGCTGGAGGAGGACGAGGTGCGCGTGCTGCGCAAGGGTCTCCTGGCGATCATCACGAATCTCGAGGCCGATGAGAACGCCGCCGCCGAGCAGGGGATCAAGGTGCCCGCGACCCGGTCGAGCTTCTGACCGGGTCGCAGGCGGGTTGGTGGGGCAGGGCGCCGTTCAGGCGCCCGCCATCTCGCGCATCAGCGCCGCGTCGAGCGAGACCACGTCGGCATATTTCGCCTGCAGGTCCAGCAGGCTCTGCTCATGTGCGGGCTGGCTGCGGTCGCCCACCGCCTCGCGCACGACGATCGGACGGAAGCCGTTCTGCAGCGAGTCCACCGCCGTCGCGCGCACGCAGCCCGAGGTCGTGCACCCGGTGATCACGAGCGTGTCGACACCCTCGGCCACCAGCCGGCTCGACAGGTCGGTGCCGAAGAAGGACGAGGCGTATTTCTTCACCAGCGTGCGTTCTCCGGCCGCGAGGCTCAGCCTCGGGTCCAGCTCGGCCCCATCGCCGCTGGCGGCCAGAGTCTTCAGCCCGCCCTGTTTCAGTGGCCAGATCCCGGCGTCAGACAGATCCGGCTCGTCGTAGCGCACGGTGGTGAAGAACACCGGCTCGCGGCGGGCCGCGAAATCGGCGATCAGTGCGTTGATCGCCACGATCTGCGACGACAGGTCCGCGCCCAGCGGCAGGTCGGGATTGGTGAAACCCTTGATGACATCGATCACCACCAGCGCCGAGCGGCGGCCGAAACCGATGGTCTGCCCGAATCCACGGGCCTTGAAGGCTTGTTCGTCCATGAAGTTTCTCTCAGTTTGGATCCCGGAAGCCCAGGGATCGGGATATGGAATGGGCATAGAGGCGGTTGAGCCGCCCGGTATCCTCGCGCCGGCCGTCGCGGCTGCCGTCACGGTCGTAGATCGTGCTGAGCACGCCCACCGGCGCACCGGTCTCGTCGCGGAAGGCGCATGCTGTGCCCTCGATATTCTCCAGCCCGCTGCCGAGGTTCTCGGCGTAACCCAGGTCGCGGGCGGCGGTGACGTGCTCGGCCAGACCCTCGTAGGTCAGGCCGCTGTCTTCCAGGTGGCGGCTGATCTCATCGCGGCGCGAGGTCAGCTCGACCTCGGGCTTGGCGGCGATATAGGCGATCTGGAAGGCCACGAAATCGGACCAGCCGTTGATGATTCGCCAGATCGGCACGCGGGTGCCCGTGGGCCAAAGCCTGCGCATGGGATGGGCGATCGGCGTACCGATCCGATCATAGAGAATCAGTTCCTGGCTTTCCTCGGCTGCCAAAGTGATGTGCACGAGGCAGTTCGCCTTGAGCGCGAGCCCGTCCGCGTCGTTCAGCGCAACTTGCCCCGCGCGCGAGTGCAGCCAGACCTCGTAGCCCATCTCCCAGTAGCGCAGCGAAGGGCTGTAGCGGGACTTGGCGTTCTTGTGAACGAATCCATACGCCGCAAGGGTTTGCAACAGGCGGTGCACGTTGCTCTTGGTCATGCCGAGAGCCGCCGACAGGTCGCTGATGCCCGCCGGCGCCTCGCAGGTTGCCAGGTGCCGCAACAGGATCAGCCCCTTCGAGAAGGACTTGTCAAGACCTGCCTTATTGTAGGGCAGATCGGGGCTTTCGTCGGTCATGCTGCACGCCTCACTCGACGGAAAGAAATGTGAAAAATTAGTCCCAAATTACGGTACAAGCTTTCTACAATATAGAACAAGGGAGGTCAATATGATCCGCCATACCGGAAAGCCCCTTCTCACCACCGCGCTTTCGTCCGTGCTGTTCGCAGGTGCCTTCACCGGCCCCGCGCTGGCGCAGGAGCTGATCGAAGGGCATCTCAACATCATCGGCTCGGCCAGCTTCATGCCCCTCTATGCCGAGCGGGAGATGCCGTTCTGGACCCAGACCCTGGCCGAGGAATCCGACGGGCTCATCACCGCCGACGTGCGCCCGTTCAACGCGTTCAACGAGGCCGGCCTCAACGGCACCGAGCTGTTGCGCCTGCTGCAGCAAGGCGTGGCTGATGCAGCGACGCCGATCCTGGGCTACCTGGCTGCCGACGACCCGATGAGCGAAGCCATCGACCTGGCCGGCATCGCCCCCGACGTGGCCAGCGCCCGCGCCGTGTCCGAAGCCTGGGCGCCGGTTCTCGACGCGCATTTCGCCGAGCGCAACGACGCGCGCGTGCTGGGCGTTCTGGCCTATCCGTCGGGCGCTGTTGGATAAATCAGCTGGCGAGCGCAATCCCCCTTTCCCCGGGCACACTTACCCTGCGGCCACGGTCATCGGGATGCCGAGTGCCGTGAAGCGGTTGAGGACCGCCACCCGGATCTGGACCTCCGCCACCTGGCGGTCGAATTCCCGGGACATCAGCCGCTGGCCGAGCAGCTTCACGCAGTTCATTCTCGTCTCGACCCTGCTGCGCCGGCGGTACCCGCTCCAGTTCCGCCAGAGTGCCCGGCCCAGGTGCTTCGATGCTCGCAGGATCTCGTTGCGTGCGCGAGCTCCTGCCGTGTCCGGCTTCCAAGGCCGGGCGTTTCGACGGGGTGGAATGATCGCTGTTGCTCCACGGGCCGCAATGGCATCGTGGCAGGCGCGTGTGGCGCAGGCACCGTCAGCCGAGACAGTGGCGATGTCCTCGTTCGCCGAGATCTGGGCGAGAAGGTTCGGCAGCATCGGGGCGTCGCCGACATTGCTTGAGATGACCTCGACCGCCCGGATCGCTCTGGACGCTCATTCGGTAGAAGCGCCGCATGTTGACGGCCGGGTCGATCCGCTTGAGACCGATCACGGTCGGGAACACCTCGAGCTCGTGCAGTAGGTCGAGCATTGAGCAGCCACCTCTTCAGCGGCCAGTTTTTCAGCCGGCGCTCGGCGTCTCCACTCAATTGGAACCAAGGGCCGGGATTGGGGGCTCGCGCCCCCACCTCGAACTTCATGACCGGGATCGGACGCCTCGATGTGTTGAACTTGGATCTGGCGCCCATGCCAAGCGTGATCCACGCCGTACATCTGGGGCGGCATGGCATGCGCCCGGCAGTGGCGCAATTGCTGGATTGGCTGAAAGTCTCTGCGAAACGCCTTGTATGACGGACCCGTGCGGCACGAGGCGAACAGATATCTTCCGCAAACAAAGGAAACCGATCAGGCTGATCTATGTGGGCGTCGCCGACGCAGATACCTGCGCGTTCAGCCGTGAAAATCTTCCTTGAATCTGTCGATCTGATGCATGCGCTCATGCAGGATCGCGACGATACCGATATCGCCGTCGGACAGTCGGCGCCAATAGACGATGTGGTGTTCGTACCGAAAGAAGAACCCTTCGACGCCGAACTCTGCCGGGATCAGCTTTGAGGCGACGCCATGGGCCTCGATCCGTTCGAACGCTTCGAACATGCCGGTGATGTAGCGGTCCGCCTGGACCTCGCCCCATCGGTCGCGCGTATAGCGGTAGATGTCATCGAGGCGGAGTGATGCCGCCTCCTGAACCCGGATCGCCATCTGGTCAGGCCCGGTTGCGAGCGATGACTTCGGCGGCCGTCAGCGGCCTGTAGCTGGTCTCGGGCGCTGCGAAGGCGCGGGTCAGCTCGGCCTTCAGCCGGTCGAAAGCCTCCTGCTCGGCCCGCTCCTTGTCTCGCCGGATCAGGTCGCGCACGTATTCGCTGATGTTCTCGTAGGAGCCGTTCTCGCCGACATTGGCCGCGACGAAATCGCTGAGCGCACCGCTCAGACGGACGGTCATGGTCGTGGTGCGGGACATGGAAGGCTCCTCATGCTTGGCGCGTATTCAATATAACCAAAAAACACTACACATCAAGTCTGGCGGCGGTGGACCAATTTGGCCTCCCCGCCGCCTCAGTGGCGGCTTGACCTTATTCGGCATCCGCGCCGTCGTGCCGATCGGCCAGCAGCAAGACCATGTGGAACACGATATCCGAGTGCCTGGCCAGTGCGATCAGATGCTCGCCGCTGGGTCCACGCTCGCCCGCAATCCAGTATTTCACGGTTCGCTCGCTGGCGCCCGTCCACCGCATCGCCGTCTTGACTGCTCGATGCGTCAAGCCGAGTTCGTCCCGAAGCGCCGCGGCAATGGCGGTCCGGTAGTCGGCGGCATCGGCTTCAAGGTGCACATTTGTGCCCGTTTTCGGCACAAATGTGCCCGTCTTGGTCCGCATCTCTGCGTCCTCCTTCGATAATACTCTGGGAAGGACATGAAAAGCGGCAGTTCGTATTTGCGCCCAATCTGCGGTAGAGGGCCATCAGCTCGAAGCAGCCCACATGATTTCTTGGGAGGCGGGCGTGGCTCGGGGAAAAGCACCATTATCCGAAGGAGAAACCGAGCCGTCCGCGCAGCTGCTGGCTGCGGAGTACGTCCGGATGTCGACCGAGCATCAACAGTATTCAACCCAGAACCAGGCGCAGACGATCCGCGAATACGCCGAACGCCGCGGCATCAGGATTGTCAAAACCTATTCGGATGATGCGAAAAGCGGCCTGATCATCGGCGGCAGGATGGCATTGCAGCAGATGATCGCCGATGTCGAATCCGGCGTGGCCGACTTCAGCGTGATTCTGGTCTATGACGTCACCCGCTGGGGACGTTTTCAGGACACCGACGAATCTGCCTATTACGAATATCGCTGCCGAAAGGCGGGAATGCAGGTCGCCTATTGCGCCGAGCAATTCGAGAACGATGGTTCTCCGACCTCTACCATCGTCAAAAGCGTCAAGCGGGCAATGGCGGGCGAATACAGCCGTGAGCTTTCAGTGAAGGTCTTCGCGGGCCAATGCCGTCTGATTGAGCTCGGCTATCGTCAGGGCGGCCCGGCGGGCTTCGGGTTGCGTCGCGCCCTGCTCAATGAGCGGGGCGAAGTAAAAACCGAACTGAAGCGCGGTGAGCACAAGAGCCTTCAGACGGATCGCGTCGTCCTGGTTCCCGGACCAGACGATGAGGTCCGGACGGTGCGCTGGATCTACAGCCAGTTTCTGAAGAAGGGCCTGTCGGAAACCGAAATTGCGACAGAACTGAACGCGCGCGGCATCCTCACCGATCTCGGGCGGGCCTGGACCCGCGCGACCGTCCATCAGATCCTGACCAATGAGAAATACATCGGCAACAACGTCTACAACCGGCGCTCGTTCAAGCTGAAGCGAAAGCGGGTCGCAAACGGCCCGGAGATGTGGATCCGCTCGGACGGCGCCTTCGATGCCATCGTCGAGCCGAAACAGTTTCAGAAGGCCCAGGCCATCATCGCGGCGCGCAACCGTCGCTTCTCGGATGAGGTGATGCTGGAGCGCCTTGCCCGGCTCTTCCAGCGTCATGGTTACATTTCCGGGCTGGTGATCGACGAAGCAGATGGCATGCCGTCCAGCGGCGCCTATGCCCATCGCTTCGGCAGCCTGCTCAGGGCCTATTCCCTTGTCGGGTTCACCCCGGATCGCGACTATCGCTACATCGAAGCCAACCGCCTGTTGCGGCAATTTCACGGCGACGAGATTGAGCGCGTGATCCACGAAATCACCCTGCTTGGCGGTGCTGTGATCAGGAACCCTGCGACGGACCTGCTGACCATCAACGGCGAATTCACGGCATCCGTCGTCGTCGCCCGCTGCCGCGAAACCTCCTCAGGCGGCCTGCGCTGGAAGATCCGCTTCGACACCGGACTCGCGCCCGACATCACCATCGCCATCAGGATGAACCGCACGAACACTGACGCGCTCGATTACTACCTGCTGCCCCAATTCGAGATGCGGAGCAAACCTCTGGGGCTTGCAGAGGAGAATGGCCTGATGCTGGACGCCTTCCGCTTTGAAACGTTGAACTTTTTCTTCGACATGGCCCGGCGCGTTTCCGTTTCCGAGGTGACACCATGGTGAGCGATATCGAAACCCACGCCGAGGTTCAGATTATCCCCATTGCGGCCATCACCGTGGAAAATCCGCGAGAACGATCTGAAAAGACCTTTCGTGCGCTGGTGGACAGTATCGGCAAGGTCGGGCTGAAGAAGCCGATCACCGTCGCGCAGGATGACACGGCGTCAGGGGATGCCTATCGGCTGGTCTGCGGTCAGGGGCGGATGGAGGCCTATGTTGCACTGGGCGAAACCCACATCCCGGCCATCGTCGTGGACGCGAACGAGGTCGAACGACTTCTGCGTAGCGTGATCGAGAATATCGCCCGCCGTCAGCAGCGACCGCTCGAGCTGCTGCAGGACATCGCCATCCTGCGCGACCGAGGATACTCGGACCACGACATCACCGAGAAAACCGGATTGTCATGGTCGTACGTTCACGAAATCGGCGAGTTGATCGCCAACGGCGAGGAACGACTGCTGATCGCGGTCGAGACCGGTCAGATGCCCCTCAGCGTCGCACTGTATATCACGAGGGCGGAAGAGAAGGATGTGCAGAAGGCGCTGGAAGCGGCCTATGCCTCGGGTGAATTGCGCGGCAAGAAGCTGCTTGAAGCACGGCGGCTGGTGGAACTGCGCCACCGGCACGGCAAGAAAAAGGGTGCCACACGCACAAAACGATCTGGGGTGCGGATGACATCGGCGGCGCTGGTCCGGGCCTATCGTATCGAGGCAGAACGCCAGCAGGACATGATCCGCAGGGCCCAGTCGACGCGCGGCAACCTGCTGTTCCTCGACGCAGCGTTCCAGTCCCTGCTCAAGGATGAGAATTTCCTCACTTTGCTCCGTGCCGAGGGGTTGGATTCCCTGCCGAGCATGGTGGTCGACGGTCTCAAGGAACCTCGGGCATGACACATATGGGCAAAACGCCCCCGCCCAAGGGGCCAGGATTTGAGCCGACCCTGCGTCAGATCCCGATCGCCACCATCCTGCCGGTGAAGCAACTGCCGATCACGGTTCCCAAGGGCCAGAAGTATGCACAGATCGCCGCATCGATCCGCGAGGCCGGCTTGATCGAACCGCTCGTGGTTGCGCGCGCTCCTGGTCAGGACGGCACGTTCATCCTGCTCGATGGTCATGTCCGTCTGCATGTCTTGAAGGAAATGGGCGAGGAAACCGTCACCTCCCTGGTCGCCACAGACGACGAGTCTTTCACCTACAACAAGCGCATCAGCCGTCTCGCGACAATTCAGGAACACAAGATGATCTTGCGGGCCATTGAGCGTGGCGTGCCAGAGGCCCGTATTGCTGCTGCACTGAATGTGGATGTGGCGTTGATCCGGCGAAAGCGGACATTGCTGAACGGCATCTGCCCCGAGGCTGCTGAACTCCTGAAGGACAAGCATTGCCCGGTCAACAGTTTCAGGTCCCTGCGCAAGATGAAGCCCTTGCGGCAGATTCAAGCGGCGGAACTTATGATCGCCGCGAACAACTACACGGTGGCCTATACCGAGGCCATCCTTACCGCGACCGATGCCGAAGACCTTGTCGATCCGGAAATGAAAAAAGAAACCTCTGGCATTACGCGCGAACAGGCGGAGCGGATGAAGGCCGAAATGGCCAGCCTGCAGAAGAACATCAAGTTGATCGAGGGGACGCTTGGCCCCGATCATTTACGCCTTGTGGTAGCGGGTCGCTACGTCGAACGGCTGCTCACGAATGAACGGATCAATCGCTATCTCGAAAAGAACCATGGAGAGATCCTCGGCGAGTTAGGTCGAATCGTGGCGGGCCTGTCTCGACCGGAACCGTCTTCGGAAGGGCCCGACGAGGCGGACGATTAAGGGATTCTGGAACAATCTGACGATGGGGACCCGGACCCAGTTCAAGCGCGGGGACCGCGGGAGACGCCGGACTGTGGGCCGGATCAAGCGCGGAGGTGGGGATGGCGGCGAACCCGTTCGGAGCCCACCAAGGTCGGCGGACATATCGCCGACCACGCAGGTATTCTTTTGCGATGACTATCTGCGATGTTTGACGGGCGCGCTGCATTCGACCGGATATTGGGTGCCAGTTGGGTTGGCGGCGCGCCCGCGAGTGACCACGTTTTGGTTGGCCAACACTTCGGTACTCAATGCCTGTCTGCCGCGATGCAGGGCAGGCCAGAATGGATTGGGCCCGCAAGTCATCTCGATATCTCGCCGGCCAGCACCGCGAGTCCGTGCACCGCCAAGGTCGCTGAAAACCTCTGGCACTCAAACTTGCGGATCACATCGAGGACCCGCGCTTCGTAGGCAGCGTGTCCAATCAAGCGACACAAGTCGGACGCGTGGAACTGGCGGTTCGCCGTTGGTGCGGCTTGCATCTGTCTCAGCAATTCGCGCTCTTTGGGGTCCGTTGTTGGTCTCGCGGGCGGCTTGACCGCGGGACGAGTTGGAGTTCCCGACGAATTTCGCCACCGGCGCATGAAGCCAAGCAGGAAGCCGGCCGGCACCCTGCCGTTGCCTCGCGACCGGTTGAAGGCGAGGAAGCGATCCCAGATGACCTGGGTGTCGATGTTCCAGCAGGGCAACGTGGCCTTCACTGCTTTGATGAGCTCTGCCCAACTGGTCTGAAAAACGTTCGAACTCGCGGTGATATCGATCAGCCCTGAGAAGATAGTTTTGTTATTATTATCTCTAGATAGTGATGTGTCGCCTTCACCTGACACGAGATCATGGGTTTCACGCTCCTCGTCGAAGGCGGAAAACCGAAAGATCCAGGGCGCGAACTTGCCATTCGGCTTCGCCCGCTCGAGCTGCAACTGCGAAGCCTCAAGTTCGTTCAGAAGAACCGTAAGATACTGCCGTGAGACACCCATCTTCTCCGCCAGGGCCGAGAGGGTGAAGGCTGCCGTTCCGCGCGACAAACCGTTGTAGCCATCCTTCCAGGCGATGGCGTCGAGGATGAGGGTGGCAAGCTTGTGCGCTGCGACAGAGAGATTTGTCTGTGTAATCCGTCGCAGGATCAGGCCGGTCGTAGGTTCCATAGTCGAGGTCTCCTTGGAGATCCGACGCCATGTCGTGAGACAACAACATTCTTGCCAGCAAAACAACTTTGCTGGTTGCAGGTGTTTTAGCGGTGCGCTAGGAAACTCTTGTTCACGGAGTTTTCTAGCACGGCGTCAGGCTTCACGGTCTGGCGTCGTCTCCTTTTCAGGGTTTTGCACAGCCTCCGGTGCAGGGTTGAGATGGCGCGCGCAGCAAAACCGCGCGCAGATTTTGTCAGTAGCGAACTTCTTCAGAACCATAGTTCCCGGCGTGATCGCGCCAGTCGACGAAGACGGAACGGTAAAAGTAGCTGCCACATCCATTCGGGATGCTCAGGCCGGATGCGGCTGGCACCTGGCCCACGGTGGATCTTGTCCATCGGTAGTCGCCCTGCACGCCGTAGGACCCCAATCGCGTCGAGTCGCTGCGATTGCAGTCGCCATCTCGGTTTTCGTGCTGGCGGTACTGGATGTGATACACGCGAATGCTTCGAACGAAGTCAAAGGCGTCGCCCGAGATGTCGATGTCGGCTTGTTCATCCGCTTGGACGCGAACAAGAGGCAAAGGAGTCGATTCCTGCGGTTCGGGCGGATCGCGGAACGTGATGTCATAAAGGCGTTCCATAGGCGACATTGGACTGGGGTCTTTGAACGACACACCCATTGGGCACCGCCAGATTTGTAAGGGCGGCTCGATCGGCCATGGCGTGATCCGCCGAATGAAGACCGCTCTGGCATGCGCGCAGGGCGCAGAGGCAGGCCAACCGCCCGCAAGGCAGATGAGGATCGCACAATCCACCTGATAGGCCTGAGCCGGAGCTGACGAGGCCATTAGTCCGGATATGCTTATTGCCGTGGCTGTTGCCACGCCGTGGATCACGTGCTTCATGATGCCGACTCCATCTATAATGGTGCAGCGATACGAAACAACATTAATGATAGCAAGGAGATTTGATTGATGGCGACATGCGATTGTTTGCCTGTGTCGCTTGAGGGCTTCCAGGATCTGACGCCGGTTCTGGCTGTTTCGGCGTCTTGAAAGTGGCCACAATTGCGGCCCCCTTTCATGTAAAGTTTCAAACAAACATCTGTACTCAAATACAAATGTGGCGTTCCAATGCGGCCAAGAAAGCGGTCACGGAAGAACAGACCGCATAACCCCGTCAAACGGCGGGTCACAACGCTCAAGGTCTCGGGACGGGCAGTATCGGAAAACTGTCCCGCCTTGTTCCCCGGCTGGAATCCGGGCGCAGAAGGACGGGATGGAGCAACGATCCTGTATTGGAGCCTATGTTGGGATCGAACATGCGCTTGAAGATTTATGTCAGTATCTGATATGATTGAGCACAGATAGGAGAGTCTGATGCCAAACGTCCACCTGACCGAACCGATGCAGAAATATGTGCAGGCGCAGATCGAGTCCGGCGCCTACGCCAATCTGAGCGAAGTCGTGCGCGCCGGCGTAAGGATGCTGATGGAGAAGGATGGCGCCCGGCAGTTCTATGCCCTCAAGGCCGACCTAGAGGAGGCAGCCTCCCTGGCCGAAAATGGAGACTTCACCGAGTTCGATGCTCAATCCTTCGAACCGGATGCGTTTGATCGCTGACCCGCATGACCATTCGACTTTCCGATCGGACCAGAGCCGACCTTGAAGAGATCCGTGCCTACACCGTCGAGACCTGGGGTAGGGACCAATGGCTCGTCTATTACCGCCAGTTGGTCACCGCCTTCGAGCAAATCACCGGGGATCCCGACCGGGGTCGGGACAGGAGTCTCTTCGTCCCGGGGATGCGATCCGTCAACTGCCAGCGTCACGTTATCTTCTACAAGGGGCTCGATGCGGCGGATGGCGCGGCAGTCATCCTGCGCATCGTGCACCAGCGCCGCAACATGCCCGCCCTGGTCTACTACGAGGATCTCGACGGCGGTTAAGCCCATGCGTTTCCTCATTCAAATAGCTCGACCAGTCTTCCATAGTCTTCACTGACCTCGCGCGCCTCCTGAAACGCGCGTTGGCGCTCGGCATCAAGACAGCGGAAGTATTCCTGGATGTCGGCGATGTAGCCCTCGAAATCGGAACGCAGCAGATCAGCATATTCTCTAATGTCTTCCCGAGACTGAGGCAAGAACGGTCGTTCGGGAGGTACGCAGTCCGCCGCTGCGGCTACCGGCATGCTTCCAAGCAGGAGCGCGAACAGCAACGGTGCGTTGCGCGCAATAAACAAGCGCAGGGCAAAACTCCTTTGCCGCCTTTAAGATTATCATTCTGTCGGCTATCACCGTTATCGGAGCAAGGCAATCTGCGTCAAGTCGTTTTAATTGTCTTGCTATCGTTCATGTTGTCTTGTATCGCCCGCGGTGTTGCGACCCCGTGGGCCCGAGACTGCATCTCACGCAGTAAAAAGGACCGGAGGGTTGGCCATGATAGAAGAAGCACCGAATGTGGTTACAGAAGACGGGCTGCGCGGCCTCCTTGCCGAAGGCTACCTCATCGAGGTGGTCTGCAAGGAAGGGGCCGAGAAGCGCCATAACAGCTGGTACGGCGCCTGGGTCATCCGGGCGGTTGCCCCGGATGGCGGTGACGACAAGATGCTTGTCACCAGCCGCAGCGTCCTCAAGCTGCGCGATTTCAAGACCATCGTCGGCCTTGTCAGCTTCCTTGCCGACATGGGCTGCACGACTGCCAGCATCCCGCTCATCGAAGGCGCCCGCGAGCGCCATGCAGCACCCGGGCGCACGCCCGAGCCACGAACCGGACCGGTTCTGGTCAAGGACAACTGACCGCGCCTTTGCGCTCGTCGTGCTACTCGGTACAGGTGTTTGTTCCGCACCCTTGGCCGCGTATGCACAGAATGGGGCCGACGGTTTCATCTTCCAGGTCAGTCCCGATGGTCGACTGATCGACACCGCCGAGAGCACGAGCACCTTGCGCTCGTTCACTGGCGAAGAAGATGCCCAGAATGGGCCCCTTCCAGATCGTCTCTTTCTCTTTGCAGCACCGGAGTCCCGTGGGAATGATGCTCCCCTGAGCGATGTAACGGCTGCCGCCGCGGTCGCCCCGCGTGCCGTCCGCGCCACACCTGAAATCCTCCACGCCATCGAGACCACGGCGCTGCGCTACGGCAGCCATGACGCTTTGCGTCGGGCGGGCCTGTCGGTCAGCGATTGGGCGCTGTTCTACCGCGCCAATATCGAGATCGAGAGCGCCTATAACCCGCGTGCCTTGAGCCCGGTCGGGGCCATCGGGCTCGGCCAGCTCATGCCCGACACCGCGCGCGATCTCGGCGTCGATCCCCATGACATCGCCCAGAACCTCGACGGCTCGGCCCGTTACCTGTTGATGATGCTCGAGCAGTTCGGCGATCCCGCGCTGGCGCTCGCGGCCTACAATGCCGGTCCCCATGCGGTCACCCGCCATGGCGGCATTCCCCCCTTTCGAGAAACCCAAGGCCATGTGGCCCGTGTGACAGCCGTGTTCCAGCGGCTGAGAGGAGACCTTTCGTGACATCCAAATCTTCTATTGTCGCGCTCGGCGCGATGGCCCTCATCGTGCTGGCAGGACCGGCGCTTGCGCAAAGCATCGACCTCTCGCCCGTGCAGACGCTGCTGCAGGGCATCGTCGATGCGATCACCGGCCCCTTGGGCATCGTGATCGGCACGCTCGCGCTGATCGGCGTGTTCCTCTCCTGGCTCTTCGGCATCCTCGATTTCCGGCAGGCGCTCTGGGTCGTGGTCGCGATCGCGGGCATCGCCGCGGCACCCACCATCGTCGCCGCCATCTGGACCACCTGAGCTCCGTCCATGGCTGACCAGTCCCGCGTGTTCATCGGCCTTCTCAGGCCACCCAAGCTGATGGGCTTGCCGATCATGTACGCCATGGTCTGGCTCTTCGGCTCGACGCTTCTGTTCCTCTGGGTCCAGAGCTGGGTGGTGGCCGTCTTCGCGGGGCTGGCCTGGCCGGCGCTCTGGAAGGCCGCGGACTGGGATCCGAACTTCCTCGATGTCCTGGTGATCACCTTGCAGGAAACCCCGCCCACGGCGAACCGCAAGCTGCACGGGGGCGACAGCTATGCCCCGTGATGCAATTGCCGATGAGGTTGAGAACGCCCTCGATCCGCTGACCGCGCTGCCTGCATGGGTCAAGAGCGAGAAGCGGCTCTCGTCGATGCTGCCCTATGTGAGCCTTGTCACCGACCGGACGATCCGGACGCGCGGCAACGAGCTGATGCAGTGTATCCGGCTTGAAGGGGTGAACAGCACCACGAGCGAGGATGCTCATCTCGACCGGATCGGCGGGCTTCTCGCCGGGATCGTCGCGCAGGTGGGGACGGAGTTCTCCTTCTACCTGCACAAGGTGTCGAAAGCGGTCGATGTGACCCTGCCGCCCGTTCCGGGCGAAGGGTTTGCGGCTGCCATCGACGAACGATGGCACGCGCATCTCGGCCGCGCGGGTTTGCGCGACAAGACGCTGACCCTGACCGTGCTGAAGCGACCTGAGACCGGCAGCCGCTTGCCGTTCGGACTTGGGGCGTCTCGCTCGCGACATGCGGCCGACACCACCCGCCGCTTGCGCAAGCTCGACGAGGTTGTGGGGTTTCTGCTGTCCTCCTTCGATGAGCTGAAGCCCCGCCTGCTGGCCGCAAGCACCGGAGAGCTTCTGGGCTTCCTCGGTTCACTCAACACGGGCGAGGAGCACCCGCTCTTCCCCCGGTCGCGCCTCGGTGTGATCGCCGAGGACGTAGCCAATACGCGCGTCACCTTCCGCGGCACGACCATCGCACTCTCGGACGGTGCCGTCGGCGACAAGCTCGGGGCGATCTTTGCGGTGAAGAACTACCCTGCCAAGACCGACAGCCTGATGCTCGACGAGCTGAACCTGCCCGTCGACATGGTGGTCACGCACTCTTTTGTGCCGATCAACGCCAACATCATGGCAGGCCGGATCAAACGGCAGCTGCGCCTGATGCAGGCCGCCAATGACGGAGCCGTCAGTCTCGCCCAGGAACTGGAACTCGCGCAGGACGATCTGGAATCCAAACGCCTGATCTTTGGCGAGCACCACATGACCGTGGCCGTCTATGCCCGCACCCAGACGGCGCTTGACGACATCGCGGCCGAAATCCGCAACATCTCCGCCACTTCCGGCATCAACCTAATCTCGGAGGCCTTCGGGGCGCGGGCGCATTTCATGGCGCAGCATCCCGGAAACACAGGGGCGCGCAGCCGCAAGGCCGCGATCACGAACCACAACTTCGCCGATCTTGCTACTTTCCACCGCACGCCCCTCGGCAAGACCGGTATGGAAGTTCCTTGGGGCGTGCCGATCACGCTTTTCCCGACACCGGAGCGCAGCGGTTTCCGCTTCAACTTCCACGAACAGGGCGCGCCGGACCGCGAACCCACGGGCGGCCACACGCTGATTTTGGGGCGTCCCGGCTCGGGCAAATCCGTCTTGGCGGCGTTCCTGATGACCATGGCCCGGCGCGCTGGCGCGCGAGTCTTCGTCTTCGACTATCGCGCGGGCATGGAGATGGCCGTCCGCGCGCTCGGCGGCAGCTATTCGACCGTGCGGGCGGGGCGCCCCACCGGGCTGAACCCCCTGCAGACCGAGATCGACGCCCGCGGCCAGGCCTGGCTTGCCGACTGGCTTGCAAGCCTGCTCGAGCGCCGTGACCGGCCACTGACCCCGGTGCAGACCAACCGACTGCAGGAGGTCGTGCGCCAGAACGCCAGCGCGGGGAACGCGGGGCTGCGCAACTGGTCGGATTTCGCCTCGCTACTCGTCTCCACCGATGACGAGGGCGATCTCTTCGAGCGGATGCAGGAATGGACCGCCGATGGCCGCTTTGGCTGGATCTTCGGGGCGAACGCGCACGACACGTTCCAAATCGGGGGCAGCACCGACGCTGACGTCGCGGGCTTTGACCTCACCGGCATCCTCGATTCCGAGAGCGAGCGGGAACGCATGGCAGTCCTGTCCTACCTCTTCCGCCGGGTCGAGCGGGTGATCGAGGACCGCAAGCCCACCATCATCGTCATCGACGAGGCATGGAAAGCCCTCGACAACGCCTACTTTGCGGAGCGACTCAGCAACTGGCTGGTGACCGCCCGCAAGCAGAACGCCGTCGTCGTGATGATGACGCAATATGCCAGCCAGCTCGAGCGCACGCGCACCGGCAAGACCATCGTGGAAGCGGTGCCGACGCAGGTGCTCTTGCCCAACATTCGTGCTTCCGCCGCTGACTACGCGATGCTCGGCCTGACCGAGAAAGAGCTCGACGTGCTTCTGGGCGTCGGCTCGGCTTCGCGGCTCGCGCTTGTACGCGACGACCGTGGTTCCGTCGTGATCGATGCCGATCTCAGCGCGCTCGGCCCGCTCGTGACCATCCTTGGCGGCATGGAGAAGGGCGAGGCCCTCGTCGGCGCCGATTATCGCGAACGTCCTGATTTCTGGAGAGTGACATGACCCGTACCATCATTCGCAGCGTCGTGCTGCTCGGGCTCGGCCTGACCCTGACAGCCTGTGCGCAGCATAACCCCCCGCAAGCCAACTGCTTCAATTTTCGCGAGGCTCCTGCGCAGGCAGGAACCGCCACCGCCACGATCTCGACCATGGGGGCGGAGGTCACGCGCCGCGACACGGCCTGCGATTTCGTCCTCTTGGGGGCGGGCGGCTGAGCCAATGCGGACCTGGCTTCCTCTCTCGATGATCGGCTTTGCACTGGCAGGTCCCACGGCGGGGCCAGCGGTCGCCCAAGGCGTGCCGACCTTCGATCTGCGCCTCTTCGCAGAGCGGCAGGCCATCCTTGAGCAGACCGATCGGGACCTGGCACTGCAGCAGGACCGGCTAAGCCGCGAGGAGGAACTGGCCGAAATCGAGCGCCAGCAACTCGCCTCCCTCGAAGGGCTGATGGATGCCATGTCGCTTGGCGCTGGAGACGTGGCCGGAACCGTGGCAGGGCTCGAGGCGGGGCAGGGGGCGGTAGACGACGTCGAAAGCGCAGCCGCCAGCCTCTACGCGCCCGAGGACAACAATCCGGCTGCGGCCCGGATGTTCGGCGATGCCCGGGAAGGGATCGAGGAACTGATCATCCGCGCGGCCCGCCATACCCACAGCCTGCCCGGCGTGAGCCGTGCCGGCCTGTCGCTCGTCCAGTGGCGCTGCCTGTTGCAGGCCCTGATCTGGCAGGAAAGCCGATTTCAGATCGGGGCGCGCTCTCCCGTGGGGGCCTTCGGGCTCACCCAGATCATGCCCGGCACGGCGGGCGATCTCGGGATCTACCCGGCCTATTACGACGACCCATGGCTGCAGGTCACAGGCGGTGCGCGTTACCTCGCGATGATGCTGAACATGTTCGATGGCAACATCATACATGCACTTGCCGCTTACAACGCAGGCCCCGGCAATGTGCAGGACTACGGTGGCGTCCCGCCCTTCGCGGAAACCCAACACTACGTCGTGGTGATCCCGCAGCAGTATAACAGCTACCTCGTCGCCGTGGGCGGCATCGATGCGCT
Organism: Marinibacterium anthonyi; assembly: GCA_003217735.2. Lineage (GTDB taxonomy): Bacteria > Pseudomonadota > Alphaproteobacteria > Rhodobacterales > Rhodobacteraceae > Marinibacterium > Marinibacterium anthonyi. The sequence continues at coordinate 98,656 of CP031591.1, forward strand.
CGGCACGATCGACCCGGTGCTCCTCGCGAATGCGAGCTTCAGCCTCTCGGCCCATGGGGCGGGGGTCTATGGGGATTATTCGCTGGTCTCGGTCCGTGCGGCCGCTTTGCGCGTTCAGGACATCATTACCCGCATCGGCGAGACCGAGGACCTGCACGAGGCTATCGCGCTCAATACCTATGCGCGCGCCGAACTGGCACGGTTGGTCGCGATCCGCACCCGGATCAAGGCCGCCCATACCCAGCCGCTGAGCGAGGAACAACTCGCCATGGCCGCAGCCCAAGCCGCCGAGCGGCAGTTCATGGATTTCACCCAGGAGACATTGCGATGATCCGGCGCTTGTACTGTTCCCTTACCACCACCGCCGCGACCCTCGCGCTGACCACCGCCCTCGCGGGGCCCGTCACTGCACAGGGCGTGCCCACGGTCGATACCCAGAACATCGCCCAGGAAATCCGCCAGCTTCAACAGATGCTGCAGGATTTCGGGATCCAGACCGATCTTCTGGACAATGCGCTGGCACAGCTCGACCTCCTGCAGCAGCAGTTCGACCAGCTCGAGGAGATGTATGCCTCGCTGACCGGGCCGCGCAGCATCCTCGGTCTCGCCATGGGCGGCGATCTCGACAATCTACTGCAGGCCAATTTCGAAGACATCCCCGGCCTGATCCGAGGCATCCAGGCGGGCGACTGGTCGAGCCTGATCGGCCCCAACGCGGGGCCCCTGCGCACGCAAATGGAACAGGCTCTGGCGAGTGCCGGGTTCGATGAAGATTCACTCCACGAGATTGCCACCAGCGGCAATCCGGGTGCAGAGGGTGTCGCGACCCGCGCCACGACCGGCGCCGTGATGTCGGCGGCGGCCCAGAACAGCCATGCCGAGGCGGCGCAATCGCTCGAACGCGTCGAACAACTCGTTTCGATGATCCCCGACATGGAGGACCTCAAGGAGTCGATGGACCACAACACCCGCGTCACAGCGGAACTGGCCATCGCCATGACGCGGATGTGGGAGCTTGAGGCCATCCAGACCCTCGGCGCGGGCAATGCGGGCGTGGTCGATGCCGCCACCGTCGCCGAAGAGCGCCGCTACATGGACTTCACCCTGCCGAGCCTGCGGCCATGACCAAGGCACCGGACATGACGGCAGGTATGAGCACGCGCGAACTGGTCGAGGAGGAACTGATCCATGGCGCTTTGCGCCGGGAGCAGCTTTGGCGGATGATCGGCCTTGGCGGGGCTGGCTTCGGGTTTTTCGGCTGCCTTGCCGCTGCGGCTGTCGCCCTGATGGTCGATACGCCCCCGCCCGTCGTCGTGCCCTATGACCCCGCGACCGGTCTCGCTCTGCCGAACGCCACTGTCGAAACGGTCTCGCTTGCCGAGCGGCCTGCGATCATCGAGGCACAGATCTACCGCTACATCCTCGACCGCGAGGCCTACAACCAACTCGACAACGACCTGCGCGTGCGCCGCGTGCTGGCCCAGTCCACCGGGGCGGCCGAGGCCAGCATGAGGGCCATGTGGACCTCCGGGCAGGAGAGCTATCCACCGACCCGCTACGGCCCCGCGGCAGAGATGGCTGTCGAGATCGCGTCGATCACGCTCATCGGCGAGAACCGCGCGCAGGTGCGCCTCAGGAAGCGCCTGACCAGCCCGCAGGGCGCGCAGGACGGATCCTTCACCGCCACGCTGATGTTTGCCTTCCAGCCCGAACGGACCCGCTCGATCGACGATGTCTGGCAGAACCCTTTCGGCTTCACAGTCACCCAATATGCCATCCGATCGGACCGTTCCGAATGACCTCTGTTCCAGTTCTTGCCTCCGTTCACGCCCTGCTTGTCGCCGGTGCCCTCGTGCTCTCGGCACCCGCAGCCTTTGCCGAGACCACGCCGCGCCCAGGTCCCCATGACAACCGCGTCCGGATCGCCACTTGGGAACAGGGGCAGGTCTACCGCATCGTCACCACCCTGACCCGCGTCACCACCGTCGAATTCGGTGAGGGCGAGACGATCCGCTCGATCATCGCAGGCGACACCGTCGGCTTTCAATTCGATGGCGTGCCGGGCGGACGCGCCTTCGCGATCAAGCCTGCCGCCTCGGGTGTCGCCACCAACATCACGGTCTACACGAACCGCCGCTCCTATTACTTTCACGTGGTCGAGGCGCGCGAGACCCCGCATTACGTCGTGCAGTTCCGCTATCCCGAGAGCCGCGTTCAACCGGCCCGGGCTGTCGCAGCCGAGGCGCCGAATGCCAACTACGCTGTCAGCGCCCGGGAGGAGTTCACGCCGACCGCCATCTGGGATGATGGCACCTTCACCTATTTCCGCTTCGCGCGGAACGCGCCGGTCCCGGCGATCTTCCGTTATGCCAATGGCGGCGAGCGGGCGGTGAACAGCACGGCACTCGAGGACGGCGTCATCCGTGTCTCGGGCGTGAACCGCCAATGGGTCCTGCGCCTCGGCGAAGACGAAGTCTGTGTTCAGGATATGGGCGGACCCACGTCATGAGCCAGGACACCGAAGACCTTGCCGCGCGCCTCGCGGCCCTTGAAGCAACGGGCGACAAGAAGCGCGGCGCAGCACGGCCCTCTCCGCTGGCCGCTATCCTCGGCGTGGCCGGGATTGTGGCCGTGGGCGGCCTGGCCTGGGCCGCCCTTCAGCCATCACCAGAAGCGCCCCTGCCGACCGCAGCCCCCGAAGAGTTCCAGACCACAGGATCGGGCTTCGGTGACCTTGCGCCCATGCCCGTGGTCGAGTCTGCGCCGCCGCCGGCCGAGACCGGTCCCTCTGCCTCGGAACTGGCGCTGATGGAAAGTCTCGCCACGCTGCGCGCGGAACTTGAAGACCTGCGCGCGCGGCCCGTCGAAGCGTCTGACAGCGGCGCAGAGCAAGCCATCGCCGACCTAACGGCGCAGATCGCGGCACTGCAAGAGGCCTCTACTGAAGCGCAACGCGCGCTCGAGCGGCAATTGACCGAACGCGACCGCGAGCTCGACCAGCTGCGCATGGACCTCGAAGTCGCGCGGCTGGCCCCGCCTGCGCCCATGGACCTCGGGCCGAACGAGGAGGAGTTGCGGCTTGCCGAACTCGAGCGCCGCCGCATCGCCGAAGCGGAGGCCCGGGCCGAACGAATCGCGTCGCCCATGATCGCGTTTTCTGGGATGGGGGCAGGGACCGACCGAGAGAACAGCCTCGAGGCCGTACGCCTGAATGAGGACGAGGCCTTCGTGCGCGCGGGTGCCAGACCCGCCCCGGTGACGCGGGCCGAAGTGATCGTGAACCCCGGCAACACCGTCGTGCAAGGCACGATGATCCAGGCCGTGACCGAGACGGCGCTGGACAGCACACTGCCCGGTGCGATCCGGGCCATCGTCTCCGAGGACGTCCATTCCTTTGATGGCACGCGCGTTTTGATCCCGCGTGGCGCGCGTCTCGTGGGGCGTTACCGCTCCGATGTGGCGCTCGCGCAATCGCGGGTCATGGTGGCCTGGGACCGCATCATCCTGCCCGACAGCCAGACCGTGGAAATCAGCGCCTTTGGCGGAGATGAGCTCGGACGCACCGGCACCACCGGGTTTGTTGACACCCGTTTCGCGCAGCGCTTCGGCTCGGCCGCGCTGATCTCGCTGATCGGGGCATTGCCTGCGGCAGCCGCCGGACAGATCGAGGATGCGGCTGCGGCCGACATCGCGAGCGACGTCGGCACGGACCTGCGCGACAGCACCCAAAGCGTCATGCAGGACTATCTGGCGATCCGCCCAGTGATCCATGTCGATCAGGGCACGCGGATCACGGTCATGGTCGACCGCGATCTGGAGATTTTCTGACATGGCAGCGAGCTATCTCGAAGCCTCACTGGATCGCCTCGGCGCACCTGTACAACGGGACGACACGATCGAAATCTGCATCAACCCCGACGGACGGGTCTGGGGCGAGTTCCAGGGCGATCATTTCATGCGCGGCCTCGGCACGCCGCTGACCCAGACCGAGATCAAGGACCTCGGCAACCAGATCGCCTCGGCTGCCTCGACGACGCTGAGTACCAAGAAACCCATCGTCTCGGTCTCGATCCTCTACCGGGATCGTCCTATCCGGGCGCAAGTCATCCAGCCCCCGGCCGTCGAAGGCGGGTTTTCCATCTCGCTGCGGTTCTTCTCGTCGCTGCCGCTAGAGGCGATCAAGCTTGGCTTCCTGTATGGCAAGGAGCGCAGCCTCGAAGGCCTGCGCCGCGAACGGAACGCCGCGCTGCGCGATGTGGTGGCCTCGGGCGACATCGACGCCGCCCTGCGCTTCTGCGTCGAGAACAAGCTCAACATGATCGTCTCGGGCGGCACATCGACCGGCAAGACGGTTGCGGCGCGCAAGATCCTCTCCCTGATCCCACCCGACGAACGGATCATCACCATCGAAGAGGCGGCCGAGCTGCGCCCCGAACAGCCGAATGCCGTGACGCTGATCGCGGACCGGGACACCGAGGCCCGCAGCGCCGATGTGCTTCTAGCCTCGACCCTGCGCATGCGGCCCGACAGGATCGTGCTCGGTGAGGTCCGCGGCCGCGAGGCGATGACCTTCCTCGAGGCGATCAACACCGGGCATGGCGGCTCGCTGACCACTCTCCATGCCGAGACCCCGCAACTCGCCGTCCGCCGTCTCGCCATAGCCGCGCTCAAGACCGATGTGCCAATGACCTATGCCAACATGGTCGACTACATCGAAGGCTCCATCGACGTGATCATCCAGGCCGGCCGACATAATGGCGCGCGCGGCATCACCGAGTTCTTCCTGCCGGGGCAGGCGAGACATCCAGACCAGAACACGGGTCCAGCCGGGGGTGCCGAGCGCCCGACGGTCGCGGCCGAATGAACCGAAAGGGAATCCCCATGCGCCATGCTATCCTCGCCGCAGTTGTCACCCTGCTGGCTGTTCCCCTCGCGGCCCAGACCGCGCCGCAGGTCACGAATGATCTCACCGTGACCATGACCCCTCAGCAGTACCGGATCTGCAACGACCGGCCCGAACGGCCGGCCTGGATGGACGAGATCCACCCGCGCGAGGCCTACAAGGCGCTGACGTTGATGCGGCTCTACGAGCTGCGATCCTGGGAGACGATCAAGGAAACTGGCGACTGCGGCTGTGATGTGCGCTTCCCGTCATGGGATACCGCCTCCGCCGAGTACGAGGAACGGTTCGCAACAAGCACGCAGGCCGAGCATACTCAAGCGAGGCTGGCCATTCGTAACGAACAGAACCAGATCGCCCGCGACGTCCAGGATATCTGCGAAGCGCAAGGCAACTGGTAATGAGCATCGTCAGCTGGATGGTCGGAACTGCCGACGGCTTCCTTGCCGATGCGGCCGAGTCCCAGTTCGGGGCTGTGGCGAGCAATACCGGCACGATCGTCCTGCTGATGGTCACACTCTCGCTGATCGGCGTCTGCATCAACATGGCCTTCCAGTTCCGCAGCATGGATGGGGCCAGCTTCTTCTGGTACCTGGTCAAACTGATGTTGATAGGGCTCTTTGCCTTTAATTGGGCCAACTTCAACGCGGTCGCCAACGCCGTGATCGGCGGACTCGACTATGTCGCCGGGGCCCTGATCTCCTCGGTCGGCGGCGGCGGAGCAGGGGCCACCTACTTCGCGGCCGAATTCGATGATCTCATCACGGAGTTCAGCCAATACCTGAACGCGATTGGCAACAACCTGAACTGGATGACTGGCGCGATCCTCGGCGGCATCGGCCTCGTGCTCTTGAGCCTCCTTGGCTTCATGACCGGCATCGTCCTCATCTTCGCCAAGATGATGCTGACCCTGATGCTCGGTCTTGCGCCGATCATGATCGCCCTGTCGCTCTTCGATGCGACCAAAGATTTCTTCCACAGATGGGTCTCGACGACGATCAGCTACGCCTTCTACCCCATCGTCATCGCCGCCATGTTCTCGACCGTCGTCGGCATGGCGAACTCACTGCTGGCGCAGCTCGGCGATCCGAATTCGGCTACCAATATCGGCTCGCTGGTGCCGTTCTTCGTGATGGTGTTTCTAGCGAAGGGGTTCGTCGCGGCAACGCCCCTGATCGTGCGAGGTATTTCGGGGAACTTGATGGTCGCTGCGGCACCCGCGGTGGTCGCGGAATCGACCGGGATCATGCGGGGGATCTTCAATACCGACGGCGTCAAGGGCCGGGCGAGGATCGGTGCACTCACGACAGGTGAAGTGATTGGGCGGGGGACAATGCAGGCACCCGCCGCTGTACGGGGTGCTGCCGCTACGGCAAGCGCGCAGGTGGTCAGGATGGCTGAGAGGGCGAAGCGGTTGGGTCGGTGAAACCTAATGCGCCGCCGCCATGATGCCTTTTCGTTGATGCGAAGGGCGGGGAGCGGTCGTTCGCTGCGGCTTGAACCAATGTCGGCATTGTTGAGCCTCTCACGCCGAGGGGGGCGACGCGCTCGGTCAGATCCTTCGCCAGATCGCGACCGTGCCGGCGCGTCCACACCAACACGTTCATTTCTTTACGACCAATGCCGGATGTCTACCTCGCCAAGATCGTGTTAAATTGACGCTGGAACCACGAGGAGGAGCGGGGTTTTGCTGGAACATGCGCTTGTTCTGGATTCGTTGGGGGCACCGATCCGGCACCAGCAGAAGACCCATTCGGCTGATTGGGACGAGGTGGAGGATTTTTGCCGGTCGGTCTACATGCGGTATCGCGTGCGGCCATTGGATCGCCTTTCCCGGCCCGATGCGACCATGATCTCGGCCAAGGCGGGCTGTGTGACTATGACCCGGTTTGCGTATGGCACGGGTATCCACCTTGACCGGTTCGACCCTGAGGCTGGAAACATCCTCGTCCTGAACACCCTCCGCGGGGCGTTGGATCACCAGACCGATTGCGGGTCTGTCGACACCGGCGCCGGGGAAAGTTTCGTCGTCGATTGTTCCCGCGCCGAATACTGGCTTGAGGGGGATCCCGACCATATGCAGCTGAACCTCACGATCCCGCATCAGGCGATGGCGGATACGGCCGAACGGTGGTTCGGGTTTGTCCCCGATGACCGGCTATGGACCAGCCGCGTCAAGATCGGTGGCCCGAACTCGGCCTGGCCCGCGCTGCTCGACTATGCCACCCGTGCTCTGACGCACGCGGGCGAGGTTTCTGCGGACGCGGTGCTGGCGCGGCATATCGAAGAGATGCTCTGCGTCGAACTGCTGCGTCAATGGGCGTCGGCGGCGGGGATGAGCCTTGAAACGGGCGCACGCTGTGCAGCCCCTGCCTATGTTCGCGCGGCCGAGGAGATCATGGAAGCCGAAGCGCGCGAGGCACCATCCATCGGCGATGTGGCCGAGCGTGTCGGCGTGTCCGCGCGGACGCTCTCCGGTGGATTTCACAAGTTCAGGGGCATTTCGCCCAGGGCGTTTCTCGTGGCGCGGCGGCTCGAGGGCTTTCGCCGGGACCTCGAAACGAAGCCACAGGATGTGACCGTCACCACGATCGCGTCCGACTGGGGCTTTTCGAACTTCGGTGCCCTGGCCGGCCGCTATCGCGACAGGTTCGGAGTAACGCCGTCGCAGACGCGTAGCCGATCGGTGCGACGCGTCCGCCAGCACTGACTTTGCTTCCGAAACCGGACAGGCCTTGCCGGTCGCGGACAGCGCGCCCACCCGATGATCCGCATCCTTCCCTGCACGTCTTCAAGGGAGGAACCAATGAAGGACATCAACTCAAACGATCTGAAAGCCCGGTGTGACGCCGTTCTGAACGGGCTGGTCACCGGTCCGTCGCGCGTGCCGGGTGTCGTCGCAATGGCGACGGACCGCAATGCCGACATCTATTCCGGCGCGGCCGGTGAGCGGCGGCTGGACGGGGACGCGATGACCGAAGATACCGTCTTCGCCATCTTCTCAACCACCAAGGCCATCGCGGGCACCACCGCCCTGCAATGTGTCGAGGAGGGTCTGCTGGACCTCGATGCGCCTGCCAAGGACTACGCCCCGGCCATCGGCAACCTTCAGGTGATCGACGGGTTCGACGCGGACGGCACCCCCCGACTGCGCGCGCCGAAAAGCGATGTCACGACGCGCCAGTTGCTTCTGCACACGGCCGGTTTCGGCTATGATTTCTTCAATGAGGTCTACAAGCGCCTCGCCGAAGAGCAGGGTCAGCCCTCCGTCGTTACCGGAAGCCGCGCCTGTATCGAAACGCCGCTGCTGTTCGATCCGGGCACGAAGTGGGAATACGGCACGAATATCGACTGGGTCGGGCAGGTTGTCGAAGGCATCCGCGGCAAACGCCTGGGCGAGGTCATGCAGGACCGGATCTTTGACCAGCTTGGTATGAAGGACATTGCCTTCACCCGGACCCCCGGCATGAAAGAGCGGACCGCGACGATCCACGCCAGGGGCGAAGATGGTGGGTTGGTCCCGATGGACGACTTCGCGCTGCCCGATGAGCCGGAGGTTCACATGGGCGGCCATGGGCTCTACGCAACCGTGCCGGAATACATGAAGTTCATCCGCATGTGGTTGAACTACGGTGCCGGTCCCAACGGACAGGTCCTGAAACCCGAAACCGTCGAATGGGCCGTCCAAGGCGCGCTTGTCCCGCCGCAGAAGGTCACGATGCTTCCGGGTGTCATCCCGTCGCTGTCGAATGATGCAGAGTTCTTTCCAGGCATGTCCAAGGACTGGTCCTACACCTTCATGGTCAACACTGAAGACGCGCCGACCGGTCGCCCGGCCGGTGCCATCGGTTGGGCCGGTCTGGCAAACAGCTACTATTGGATAGATCGTAAGAACGGGATCGGCGGCTACTGGGCAACGCAGATCCTGCCGTTCGCGGATGGTGTCTCTTTCCCCGGCTACATGGATTTCGAGAGCGCGGTCTACGCGGCCCTCTCGGGGCAATAACGGCATTTTCCTGCTAAGCTGAAGGACGGGGCGCTTGCGCGCCCCGTCCGACTTGCCGGTTTTCTCGCCTTAGATAAGTTATGTTTCAAAGAAGCCATTGGACGAGTTTGGACCGAACGTCCTGTGTGGATGGCTCTCGCATAGCAAGGCTTAAATGATCTTATGTACCTTTTCAGAAGCGGTCTTGTGTCCGGCCTGTTGACGCGGTCATTGCCGCTGGCCCTGATGGGATCCGAAGATCAGGTTCCTATCTGCTTCGCGGGCAATGGCGCCCGGGACATTCGTCGGAGCGTCCTGATCGTTGCGGCTGAATGGCACACCATCACATCGTTGGTCTTGCTGTCGCGTAGCCCTTAATTTCGAGACATGGCGCGTTGAGCGCCGAATTTTACCCTTAAATGCGAGATTCCAGCGCCTTCGAGTGGAGTTTCCTCGTCTTTCCGCAGGGTCTTTGGTCGAACCCTGTCTCAGATTTATGGGCAAAATTCCGGAATTAAAAGCAAAATCTCATATTTAAGGGCAAAGCACAGCCATTGATTTCGTTGAATTTCCCATCTCACAATTAAGGGCTAAGCGACAACGGCCCGGATATCCGAGGTGGCGATATCCATCGCCAGATGCACCTTGCGCCATTGGCGGCGGCCCTGAACGCCATGCTTGCGGGCCTGCCATTCGCCGTCGCCAAGAAACTTGATGCCGGTGCTGTCCACCAGAAGATTCAGCGGCCCTTCGGCACGGCGATAGGGGATCTGCACCTTGAGGGTCTTCTGTCTGCGGCACAGCGTCGAGTAGTCCGGAACGGGCCAGTCTAGCCCTGCCAGGCGCAGGAGGCTCGCGACCATTCCGGCTGTCTGCCTGAGCGGTAGCTTGAACAGAACCTTGAGCGACAGGCAAAACTGGATCGCGGCATTCGAAAAGACCGGCGGGCGCCCTGGGCGTCCCTCATGCGGCGCGTGCCAGGTCATCTCCTTGTCCAGCCAGATCAGCAGCGATCCGCGCTTCCTGAGCGCATCGTTGTAGCTGGACCAGTTCGTCGTGCGGTAGCGGGCGGGCTTGGGCTTGCTCATGCAGATCGTCTAACCGCATGGATTCCCGATGTGAATCCTTCACCGACTGAGTTCTGCAACAACGCCGATCGGGTGCCACAACTCTGGCCAGAACGTATTCAGTCAGGGCTGTTCTGGGATCAAAGCAGGTCGGCGAATTGCTCCAGGTCGGCAACCGTGGCGACCAACCCCTGCTGTGTCAGGATCGCGAGATACTCGTCGACGCTTTTGAGCGGATTCTTGAGGCGCGCGCGAACTTTCCGCAGCGCGGAACAGACCAGACCGGGCGCGAGAGACAGTTGGTTCCGGAAAAAGTCGTCAGGGTGTTGGGTCTCGATGCCAAAGGGCGCAAGTGCCGCTGGTGGGAAGTCCTTCAGGTTCTGCGTGACGATCGCGTCACAGCGCCCAACGATTGCCGCCGCCAGAACGTGCCGATCGTCAGGGTCCGGCAGTGTTAGGGCCGGCACCAATGCCTCGTAGCCGGTGACCAGACAGTCGCGTGTGGCCCTGTCCATCAAGTCGCGAGTTCGTTCCAGCGCGGCGCGCTCCCGATGAGGTTCATTGCGCAGAAGCGCATCAATCCACTCCCGATGGATATCGGCCGTCCACTTGGCCTTGAAAAGATCTGTGACCGCCAACTGCATCAGTGCATCGCGCATCGGCGCGGGATAAAGGACGTTCGCATCGAACAGGACCGTGTACTGGCTCATTTCGAGCGGTAGCCCATGTCCTGCTCTTGAGCGTCGGCGGCCAGTTGATCGAGCGCAGCTTCACGCTCGGTATCGATCGCGGCCTTGTAGGACATCACGTCTTCCATGCGGACGCGGCGATGCTTGCCGACCTTCCGATGCGGTATGGCACCATCCTCGAGCAGCTTGATCAGGAACGGACGCGAGACGTTCAGAACCTCAGCGGCCTGTACGGTCGAGAGTTCGGCGTTCTCGGGGATGATGGTGACCCCCCGCCCCGCTGCCATCGCCTCGAGGATCTCCATGAGCAGCGATACGGCGCCCGCAGGAAGCTCGATCGGCTCCATCTGCTCGGAGTCCGTCACACGAAGTTTCAACGGCGCGCGCGCCTGGGCGAAGCGTGACAATGCCTGGCCAGAGACGCGCGCAATCGCTGCGTCCTGCGGCGTGGGCGGAAGATGTCGGTGTGCCAGCATGTTCATGGTGGTCTCCTCTCCGGTTTCTGTTCTCTACCACCATATATGAAATAAGTGCAACAAATGCATTAAGTGTTGGTGAGTTTCTGCGCGCCCTGCCGCGTGCTCGCGGTTATCGCTGCTGTCGAGTGAGCGGGTGAGACCCACGCTAACCTTCAGTTTGTCGCCTTCCACATCCTGAACCGCCCCTGTCCTGTCACCTCGCGGATCAGACCCCGCTCTTGCATCCATGCAAGGTTGCGCTGAACAGCGGCGCGACTGGCACTCGTCAGGGCCTGGGCCATTGGCGCAGAGACGAGCGGCCATTCGGTCAGCACTGCGCGCAAGGCCGGCGGCGTCCTGCCCGAGAGCAATGTCATTTCGGCTTCCGCCCGCGCCGACCATGCCTCGATATCGTCAAGGTGCCACACCGCGGTCAGGCACGCGGCTTCCATCCCGTATAGCCAGCGTTCCAGACGTTCGAACGGTGAACCACCGGCTCGTAGTCCCCCTGCCCCGCCCATGGCCAGAGGCGTGAAGACTGCGCCTCTTCCATCGCTGGCCGCGATCCGCGCAGCTGCGACAATCGCTTCCATACGGTCGTCGTGCTGCCCGAGCCCCGCGAGGCGCCAGAGGTGAAAGCCCGCGCAAGCGCGAGTGATCGGGTGCAGGTCCGTGGCCTGCCCCATCAGATCCAGCCAACCGCTCGCGCGATCCACGAACGGCTCGGTCTCATCACTGATGTTCTCGGGGTCGCGACGGTCGAGGAAGGCGGAAAGGTCCTGCTCCGGTCCCGGTCCACCCGTCAGTCGCCGAATCGCCCATCCGACTCGCGCCAGCGCCGCCGTGTCGTCCTGGACACCGGACAGGCGCAGCGAGATCCAGAGCGCCAGCCGGTCTTGGCTGATGCGGTCACCTGTGTGCCAGCTCAAATCTGCGGCCTCCATCAGCGCAAGCCGATGCCGCCATCCTTCCGGTCCGCGCTTCAACCGGTCGTCCAGCGCGCCGACGCGACCGGCCACACGGGCAAGACGCGCGGCCTGCCCGCCCTCTGCCTTCCGCCATTCGTCGAGGACCTCGGTTTCACGCGGTTCGGCCCGTGGTCCCGGCGGCAAATAGTCCGGCTCGTCGTCCATCGGACCGGGCAGAAACCACAGGTCGTCCTCAGACGCCTGTTCGACCTCCTCAGCATAAATGCCGAGCGCGTCGGATTCATCATACAATGCGGGGGTTCCAGGCCTCATATGCGCAAAATACAGCTATTTTGAGCTTTACCCAAGGGTTTTATCAGAGTGCGTTTGTACACCTTACATAGCACGCGCGCGCGATGGTCCGCGAGACCTCCCTGATCGCGCTCTGCGTATGGAAACCAAGGGCTTTCTGATGAACAGCGCCACAGAGCGCGCCCTTGCATTCATTTACAAACGGTCGTTTATTAGCGATAGATAGAACTGCAAAATGACTGTTTTGATGCCCCTGATAGGTTACGCTCGGGTCTCGACCGAGGATCAGACCCCCCTGCCCCAGACGCAGGCCCTGAAATCCGCGGGCTGCGCCGAGATCCATGAAGAACAGGCCTCGGGCGGCAATCGTGCGCGGCCGGTGCTGGCGCGGGTGTTGGAGCGCATCGGCAAGAGCGACACGCTGGTGGTCGTGCGGATTGACCGCCTCGCGCGATCCCTGTCGCATCTGCTGGAGGTGATCGAGCGGCTGGAGGCCAAGGGCGCGTTCTTTCGTTCCATTCAGGACCCCATCGACACCGGATCCCCGCAGGGCAAGTTCACGTTGCAAGTGCTGGGGGCTGCGGCCGAGTTCGAACGCGCCCTGATCCGGGAACGCACCAAGGCCGGCCTCGCCAGCGCGCGCACAAAGGGCCGCGTGGGCGGGAACCCTGGGCTGCGTGCCAAAGACCCTGCCGCTCTTCGCAAAGTGCGGCTGGCGCGACAGGACGGCTACATGGAGCGTTTGAACGAGACGGCACAAGATTGGGTGCCCCATGTGCGCCGGTTGCGACCCGACTTGGCCTGGGAAGACGTGGTGCGCATCATCAACGGCCCATTGCCCGAGGCGCGTCGCTGGACCCAAAGCCGTCTCTTGCGCGCTGTGAAGGCCTACGTTCGCGACGGCTTCCTGCCTACCGAGGTGCTGGCCCGCGCCGGGCGCCGCGAAACGGACGACCGCCTGCCCGCCATCGTCGCCGCCATCAAGGGCGCGGACCCCGACATCACGCTTCAAGCGATCTGTGAACGGCTGGAATCTATGCGCGAACGCACGCCTCGTGGCAGAACAAGATGGCAGCCATCATCGGTCAAGATGCTGTTGGAGCGAGCCGAGAATCTGGGAATGATTTAAGAGACTCAGATTCGTTCTTTGGAAGCAAAACCGCCTATGTGAATCGGGTACATCTTGCGTTTAAGAGATGACAGCGACACAATCACTTGACGCGCTGGATCCGAGAAATAAGATAAGTCATTGTAAATAAATGATTTCATCGGGTACCGGCCCACCATTTGAAAAAATCCTTGCCTGTCAAACGCTTTCCTGACATTTTTGCGGAAGAACGCTAACCATCAGTTTCCGGCGGTTTTGCGTTCCTTCTCAAGATAGACCCGGAAGACGGGCGGCGGGACGGGCATGAACGAGCAGCGGATCAGAATGGATCAAAAGATCCAAACGATGGCGACACGTCTAAGCAAATCGCTTGATGTGAATATGCGCAAGTCGTTCCTACCTGATGAACGAAAGGCTCTCAGACGCTTCTCATCCACGGAGGTTGCTCAGATCCTCGGGGTAAGCCAGGATTTTCTGCGGAAGATGTTCTTCGAGGACAAACTCGATCTCGGTGACATCGAGACGGATGCCCGCGGCCGCAGGTTCTACACTGCAGAGCAGATCGACATAGCGCGCCACGAAATTGCCCGGTCAAGCACCAAGTTCCAGCATATCGTTCCTCGTCGTCGGGAAGGGGAGCATATACAGATCATTTCGATCGCCAACTTCAAAGGGGGCGCCGGAAAGACGACAACGGCGATCCATTTGGCCCAAAAGCTCGCCCTTGACGGTTATCGAGTTCTGGCAATCGATCTCGACCCGCAAGCCTCAATGACCACCATGTTCGGTTTCCGGCCGGAAATCGACTTCCCTGAAGCCGGAACGGTGTACGATGCCCTACGGTACGAGGACCCTATCCCCTTTAGAGACGTTGTGCGCAAAACGTATTTCCACAACCTCGATCTAGCCGCGGCCGGATTGCTGCTCTCTGAGTTCGAGACCGAAACCGCACACGCCCTTCGAAACAATATCAGGCCGCCGTTCTATCAGCGGCTTGCCCTTTGCATTAATGAAGTCGAGACAGACTACGACATTGTCGTCATCGACTGCCCACCGCAACTCGGGTTTACCACGCTATCAGCTTTGGTAGCATCGACATCCCTAGTCGTCACTGTCATTCCAAGCATGCTTGACGTCGCCTCGATGGCCCAATTTCTGCAGCTCACATCCAGCCTCATGGCAACAATTGCTGATGTGGGCGCATCGCCCGACTGGGACTTCATGAGATTTCTAATCACTCGTTTCGAGCCCAATGACGGCCCCCAAACCCAGATGGCGGCATTCCTGAGGACCATGTTCACGGATGACGTTCTTACACAGCCTTTCCTGAAATCCTCCGCAGTCTCTGACGCTGGGCTCACGCAACAGACACTGTTCGAGATCGCCAGAACGGATTTTCATCGCCAGACGTACGATCGGGCTATCGAGTCGATCAACGGAGTTGTGGCGGAGGTCGAAGGGCTCATCAAAACGGCATGGGGGCGCAAGTAATGGCCCGCAAAGTCACATTCGACATTCCCGAGGATGAGGAAAAGCAGGAGAACTCGTCGATTTCTCCGACTCGAACCCAGTCACGGGCCCCTGCCCTTTCGGGAATGGCCCGTTCTCTTCAAGATGCGGCACAATCTTCAATTCAAGAAATCAGTACCGACCTTATTGATGATTCCGAGTTCCAGGATCGTCTGGCCCTGGATGACGAAGATGACATCAGGGAACTGGCTGAAAGCATTGACAAGCAGGGACAGCTTATCCCGATACTTCTGAGCCCCGAAGGGGGGCGATACAGGATTATCTATGGGCGCAGGCGATTAGCGGCCCTTCGACTTATCGGCAAGCCCGCAAAGGCTCTCATCAGAGGCTTGGATGAGGATCAAGCGATTCTTGCACAAGGCCAAGAGAACAGCTTCCGAAAAGACCTCAGCTGGATCGAGAAAGCCCTGTTTGCACGTTCTCTCATAGAGTCCGGCAAGGATGAGGGGCTGGTCTGTGACGCCCTCAACATCGATCAGAAAGCCAGGAAAGCCGGTGACAAGCTCACGGGACTTGCTCGCATGAAACAAGTCACTTCCTGTATTCCGACTGAACTAATCCAAAAGATCGGGGCGGCACCCGGGGTTGGACGGGATCGTTGGTATGCTGCCGCAAAGTCTTATGAGAGCCTTGGCTTTTCTGGAGATGAAGGGTTTCCGGCCGGAAACCGAGAATTCCATGATGCTGTCATGGAATCCAAAGGTTCAGGCAAGACCTCGGACGAACGCTTTGCGGTCTTCGAAGGGCTCCTGAAACAGCACAAGCCCTCTGCCCCATCCGCAATCCAGACAAAACTCGGGATGGTGAAGGTCACCAAAAGAAACGTGATCATCACCGTCAAGAACGGGGATGACGGGCTTCATAAGTGGATCTCTGAGAATCCAGAGGCCGCTCTTCTCGCGTTAGCGAACGCGAAGGCCGCCGGTCCGGGGCAAATCATTACCCCAGAGAAAATGGAACCAACAGGTAACCCAGTCTCCGGCAGGGATCAGGGTCTTGATGGTCCTGACATAGACGATAACGAAAACTGAGCAGAAAGGAGGACAGGCCAGAAAAGGAAAGACCCCCCGAAAGCAGTGCTTCCGAAGGGCCTCGATTAGCTTAGACACCTGATTGATACCCCGAAGCCGAATCGTTTTCAACACCGTTCGCGGTGAACGGGGAAGCTTTTTCAGCCGACATCATC
>CP031592.1 GCA_003217735.2 Marinibacterium anthonyi
ATGCCCGACCGGACGCGACAGGGGGATTTCTTCCTCTGCGACATCTTCGATGCGATCCCCAAGGATGACCTCGCCTCGATGGAACATCCGCTGTTCTCGCTGGCCACCCGTCCCGACCGCCGAGTGCTGAGCTATGCCCATAACGGGGCCGAGATCACGGTGGTCCCCTCGGTCAAGGGGCTGGCCACGATCCACGACAAGGACATCCTGATCTTCTGCATCTCGCAGCTGATGGCGGCGATCAACGCCGGGCGACGGGTCTCCCGCACGCTGCATCTGAAGGCCCATGACCTGCTGGTCGCCACCAACCGCGAGACCTCGGGCGACGCCTACCGCCGCCTGCGCGAGGCCTTCGAACGTCTCGCCGGCACCCGCATCACCACCAACATCGTCACCGGCGAGCACGAGACGACGACCGGCTTCGGCCTGATCGAAAGCTGGGAGATCGTGCGCAAGACCCGGGGCGGGCGGATGGTCTCGGTCTCGGTCACGCTGTCGGACTGGCTCTACCGCGCGGTGCTGTCGAAATCGGTGCTGACGCTGTCCCGCGATTACTTCCGCCTGCGCAAACCGCTGGAACGGCGGATCTATGAACTGGCCCGCAAGCATTGCGGCCGCCAGGACAGCTGGCGCGTCTCGGTCGACACGCTGCTGAAGAAATCCGGATCGGCCTCCCCCCGCCGGGTCTTTCGCAAGATGATCCGCGACATGATCGAGGCCGACCACCTGCCCGATTACGCCATGCGCGAGGAAGACGGCGACCTGATCCGCTTTTCCTTGCGCGATGGCGTGGTCGAGACCGCCCCGCCCCCCGTCCTGCGCCCCGACACCTACGATGCCGCCCGCGCGCTGGATCCCGGCGTGGACGTCTACGCGCTGGAGGCCGAATGGCGCGGCTACTGGGGGTCGACGGGTCGCCCGAAACTGCGCAGCCCCGACCGCGCCTTCCTGGGTTTCGTGTCGGGCAAGATCGCGCGCGATGGTGGCCCACAGGGAGGCTCCCAGGGAGGCTCCCAGGGAGGGGCCTGAGCGCCCCCCCCCTGCAGCTTCTTTCTCTTTCCAAATACCCCGGCCGAACACCGGCCACGGGCGCGCCCCAAATCAGAAGCCACACCCGCCCCCCGTTTCGCACGCGAAACATTTTCCTGCCGTCTTCGCACGCGAAACATTCCCCCTCACACTTCCCTCTCCCCCCGGACAGGCTATTGCGCGCGCACTTCGTGCCACGCTTCCCGCCTGTCCGGGGCCTGCCGCGGGTGCCGGGCGTGACAGGGGGTTCGGGGGTTGTTAAGGGGGATCCGACAACGCTGCGAACGAGGCCCACATGCAGATCGAACAGACGCCGCTTCCCGGAGTACTCATCCTCACCCCGAAGCGGTTCGGCGATGCCCGGGGCTTCTTTTCCGAAAGCTGGAACCGCAAGCTGCTGGCCGAGAACGGGATCGATCTGGACTTCGTTCAGGACAACCATTCGGTTTCCGAAACCGTGGGCACCGTGCGCGGCCTGCACTTCCAGGCGCCCCCCGATGCCCAGGACAAGCTGGTGCGCTGCGGGCAGGGCGCGCTGTTCGACGTGGCCGTCGACATCCGCAAGGGCAGCCCGACCTATGGGCAATGGTTCGGCATCGAACTGACCGCCGAGAACGGCAAGCAGCTGCTGGTGCCGGCCGGTTTCCTGCACGGGTTCTCCACCCGCGCGCCGCATACGGAAATCATCTACAAGTGCACCGATTACTATGCGCCCGCCTCCGACGGCGCGGTGCGCTTCGATGACCCGGACATCGGCATCGACTGGGGCCTGACCGGCGACGCGGTGCTGAGCGACAAGGATGCCGCCGCGCCGCTTCTGAAGGATTTCGACAGCCCCTTCACCTGGGAAGGCTGATCCTTGTCGGCCCCGGGCGCCTCTGGCTCTGCTGCTGCCCCCGCCGTCCTGACCGGCCGCGACGGATACCTGTTCCTGAGCGGCGGCGCGCATGACGTGCAGGCCTATTTCTCGGGCGCGCTGCACGCCCGTCCGGGGGCGGTGCGCCAGTTCCACCGCAACCTGCGCGACCGGGTGCTGTTCTGTCGCGACCGCGGGATCGTGTTCCGCCAGGTGGTGTTTCCCGACAAGGTCGCCGTGCTGTCGGACCTGGCGCCCTTTGACGCGCAATCGCTGTTCCTGCGCGACTTCAGCCAGGACCCCGGGATCGAGGCCCGGCTGGGCCTGCTGTACCCGGTCGAGACCCTGCGCGCCGTGCCCGGCGTGTTCCACCGCACCGATACCCATTACGCCGCGCCGGGCAATATCGCCCTGGCGGAGCTGCTGTGCGAACAGCTCGGCCCCGATCTGACCCGGGCCTGGCGGCAGGTGGTGTCGAAACAGAAACTCTCGGCCCCGCAGGCGCGGTTTTCCGGCGACCTGGGCCAGAAGTTCGACCCCCGCGTGACCGAGGACACCCAGGTGCTGCTGTGGCCCGAGGAGGGCGCGGAGGGGCTGAGCATGGCCTCGAACGGGGTGGCCAATGCCAATGACGGGGTGATCGTGCTGTGCGAGAACGCGCAGGCGGCCACCGACCGGACGCTGCTGATCTTCGGCGACAGTTTCTACCGGCAGATGCTGCCGGTGCTGGTGCGGCTGTTCCGGCGGATCGTGTTCTGCCGCAGCCGCTTCTTCCATGCCGAGATGGTGGCCGCGGTGGCCCCCGACGTCATCCTGACCGGGCTGGCCGAACGCTACCTGGGCTCGACCCGGCCCGACGACGCGCGCCAGCATTTCCTGGCCGTGCCCTGGGCGTCAGGCCGGGCGTCGACGCCCGAGCCGGGGTTCGCCGAGCTCTGGTCGAAGATGTTCGACCGTGAAACATTAATTGGATCTGGGAATTCAACGACATGAAACTGCTTGTGACCGGCGGCGCCGGATTTATCGGATCGGCCGTGGTGCGCCAGGCGATCGGCCAGGACCACCAGGTGGTCAACGTGGATGCGCTGACCTATGCGGCGTGCCTGGACAACGTGGCCTCGGTCGCGGACAGCCCGGCTTATGCGTTCGAGCAGGCCGACATCTGCGACCGCGCGGCGATGGACCGGATCCTGGCCGACCACAAACCGGACGCCATCATGCACCTGGCCGCGGAATCCCACGTGGACCGGTCGATCGACGGGCCGGGCGATTTCATCCGCACCAACGTGACCGGCACCTACACGCTGCTGGAAGCGGCGCGCAAATACTGGACGGACATGGGCAAGCCGGAAAGCTTCCGGTTCCACCACATCTCTACCGACGAGGTCTTCGGCAGCTTGCCCAACGATCCCTCGGTCATGTTCACCGAAGATACGCCTTATGATCCGCGCTCGCCCTATTCGGCGTCCAAGGCCAGTTCCGACCACCTGGTGCGCGCCTGGCACGAGACCTACGGGCTGCCCGTGGTTCTGACCAACTGCTCGAACAATTACGGGCCGTTCCACTTCCCCGAAAAGCTGATCCCGGTGATCATCCTGAATGCGCTGGCCGGCAAGCCGCTGCCGATCTACGGCGACGGGTCCAACATCCGCGACTGGCTTTACGTCGAAGATCATGCCGATGCGCTGCTGACCGTGGTGCAGCGGGGCCAGATCGGCCGGTCCTACAACGTCGGCGGCGAGAACGAGCGCACCAACCTCGAGCTGGTGCAGACGCTGTGCGACATCCTAGACCGGCTGAAGCCCGGTGCGAAACCCTATGGCGACCTGATCACCTTTGTCACCGACCGCCCCGGCCACGATGCCCGGTACGCCATCGACCCCAGCCGGATCCGCGCGGAACTTGGCTGGCGGCCGTCGGTTACGGTGGAAGAGGGGCTGGAGAAGACCGTGCAATGGTATCTTGATAATGAAGACTGGTGGCGCGCGCTGCAGGATCGCGCGGGCGTGGGCCAGCGCTTGGGCAAGACCGGCTGACCGGGCCCAAGGAGGCCCGGATGCAACCCGGGCCTCTCCCTGCAGCACCGCGGGGTGATGCGGCACAGAGATCGACAACAAGGCCAGGGGACGGGCCAACGGGGGGACGAGCAGGAATGACAACGGGAGCGACAGCCGCAGGGCTGGACGAGGTGCCGGGAACGGGACGGGGGACAAGGCGCTGGCGCTGGCTGGTCTGCACCCACCACCTGCATTTCTGGGCCGGGTCCGAGGTTGTCACGCTGGAGCTGATCAGGGGATTGGTGGAGCGTGGCCACGCCGTCACGCTCTATTCCCGTTTCGCCGACCGGGGCCTGCTGGAAGCGGTCGGGCTGGAACGCCTGCCGCGGATCGCGAAGCCCGAAGACGTGCGGGTCGAGGAATACGACGTGATCTATTCCCATCACCAGACCCCCACCGCCTTCCTGGCCAGCCAGACCCCCGAGGCGCTGCTGGGCGAAAACCGTCCGGTCTTTGTCTACAACCACCTGTCGCCGTTTGAACCCTTCGAATTTCCGGGCCCCTTTTCCGAGGCGGTGCTGGCCGACATCCTGCTGGCCAATTCCCCCGAGACCCGGGCCAAGCTGGCGGAATACGGGCCGGCCTTCAACGGCGCGACGCTGTTTCCCAACCCCGCGCCAAGGGCCTTTGCCGCGCCCCAGCCGGAACTGGACCCGACCTGGCTGACCCGGGTGCTGTCGGTGTCCAACCACCTGCCCGAGGAACTGGCCCACGCCTTCCGCATCCTGCAGGGGCGGGGGGTGCAGGTGACCCGCATCGGCACGGAGGGTGAAAAGCGCAAGGTGACCCCGGCCGACGTGCAGACCCATGATGCGGTGGTGAGCATCGGCAAGACGGTGCAATACGCCATCCGCGCCCATCGCCCGGTGTTCTGCTACGACCATTTCGGCGGCCCCGGCTGGCTGATGCCCGACAAGGTCCGCCCCGCGGCCGAGACCAATTTCTCGGGCCGCTGCACGCCGGGCAAGCGGTCGGCCGAGGTGCTGGCCCGCGAACTGGCCCAGGGCTTTGCCGCCGCCGCCCGCCAGCTGCCCGATTCCACGCCCTACCGGCTGGAGGATCACCTGGACCAGCTGGACGCGCGCATTCTCAAGTTGCGCGCCGGCCGCCCGGTTCCCCAGGTGGACCCGACCGCCTTCCTGGCGCTGTGCGCCCGCGAAAAGGCGCTTTACGGGCTGATCGACCGGCAATACGCCCATGCCCGGGGGATCGAGGAAAAATGCCGCGTCCAGGCCGAACAGCTGCGCGCCTACGAAGAGACCCTGGGCCAGCTGGCCCGGTCGCCGGGGCCCTGAACCCCATGGCCATCGCGCCGATGGCGACTGGCTCCATGGCCCGGGCGGCACCACATTCGACTGCGCCGGCCCCGCGCCGGGGCGCCCAAACGATCGGAGACTACTTTCCATGAACATTCTCGTCTTTGGCCACACCGGACAGGTGGCCACCGAACTGGCCGCGGCCGGCGACAAGGGCTTTGACCTGGTCGACGAGGTGACCTGCCTCAACCGCGATCTGGTGGACCTGGAAAACCCCATCGCCTGTTCCGACGCGATCACCCAGCGCCAGCCCGACGCGGTGATCAACGCCGCCGCCTACACCGCCGTCGACCGCGCCGAGGAAGACGAGGCGCGCGCCGGCCTGATCAACGGGAAGGCGCCGGGCCAGATGGCGCGGGCCTGCGCGGCGATGGGCATCCCCTTCGTGCATATCTCGACCGATTACGTCTTTGCCGGCGACGGCACCGACCCCTGGACGCCGGATCACCCCACCGCGCCGCTTGGCGCCTATGGCCGCACCAAGCTGGCCGGCGAGGACGCGGTGCGCGCCGCCGGGGGCGCCTACGGGATCCTGCGGACCTCCTGGGTGTTCTCGGCCCATGGCAACAATTTCCTCAAGACCATGTTGCGGCTGGGAGAGACCCGCGACAAGCTGACGATCGTGGCCGACCAGATCGGCGGACCCACCCCCGCGCAGGCCATCGCCCGCGCCTGCCTGAGCATGGCCACCGGGCTGGTGAACCATCCCGAAAAGGCCGGCACCTATCATTTCTCGGGCGCGCCGGATGCCAGCTGGGCCGATTTCGCGCGCGAGATCTTCAAGGTGGCCGGCATCGACTGCGCGGTCGAGGACATCCCCACATCCGCCTATCCGACCCCGGCGGCGCGGCCGCTGAATTCGCGGATGGACTGCTCCTCGCTGGAAACCGCCTTCGGCATCTCCCGCCCCGACTGGCGCGCGGCCACGGCCGAGGTGGTCAAGACCCTGCGCGGCTGACCGCGATGTTCGTCTCGGCCAGTTACAACTACTTCAACGGGGACGAACATCTCCTTGCCTCGCTGTGCGCCCTGCGCGGCGGGGTCGAACATGTCTCGCTGGTCTGGCAGGAGGTGTCCAACGCCGGCGAGCCGATCACCGCCACCGCCCGCGCCGCGCTGCAGGAAGCCAGGGCCCGGGGGCTGGTGGACCAGGTCATCGCCTATGCGCCCGACCTGACCCGCCCGCGCGGGGCCAACGAACGGGCCAAGCGGCGGCTGGGGCTTGAGGCCGCGCGCGCGGCGGGGGCCAGCCATTTCCTGTCGATGGATGCCGATGAATTCTACCGCGTGGCCGAACTGGCCGAGGCGCGCCGCCAGATCGCCGCGAACGGCCGGCGGTCGACGTCGGTGGACACGTTCCTGCACCTGCGCCGCCCGGTCTGGCGCGCCCCTGACAGCACGCGCTGCTGTTTCCTGACCGAAATTTCGCCCGACACGCAGATCGGTGTCGATGATTTTCCAAGCCCCTGGGTGGATCCGACCCGGCGGATGTCGGCCGATCCGGAACATCATCATCATTTTGACGCATCGACGGTGGCAATGTACCACATGAACCTGGTGCGGCGGGACCTGGACCAGAAGCTGCGGAATTCGACCACCACCGACACGGCCTTCCTGGACGAGGTCGCGCGCGTGGTGGCGGCCTGGACACCCGGAGAGGTGCTGGCCTTTCCGCGCAAGGGCGACATCGTCCCGGGCCCCGTGCGCAACGAATTTGAAACCTGGGATCCGGAGGAGGGATCGGGAGGAGGACCGAGGCCAACGCAAGGGACATTCCCATGACCCATCCCCGCCTGCTGCGCTATGCCGGGACCAGCCGCAAGACCCTGGCCGACAATGCCACCCACCGGTTCGCGGCCAGCTATGCGCTGTGCCTCTACGGGGCCGACGCCGTCTATTCCTTCATCCCCAAGAACGCCTGTTCGACGCTGCGTGTCAGCCTGGCGCTGGCCAACGGCTGTATCGCGGGGCTGGAGCAATGGACCTGGATCCATGCCAACAACCCGACCTTCCGCGCCGGGCTGCGCGACCTGGTCACGGCCCGGTTCAGCTTTGTCATCCTGCGCTGTCCGCATGCGCGGCTGGCCTCGGTCTTCCTGGACAAGATCGTGGGGCGCAGCCACGAATACTGGTTCCTGCACCGCGCCACCGGCGACCGGATCGACCCCGCGCGGTTCAGCTTTCGCGACTTCGTGGGCCTTCTGACCGGCACGTCCGAGGACGGTGAGGTCGACATGCTCCGGCTGAACGAACACTGGCGCCCGCAGGTCGATTTTCTGGTCTACGACGATTACGACGCCTGGTACGCGGTGGAACGCATGGCCGAGGCACGGGTCGAGCTGGACGCGCGCATCGGGCTGGAGCTGGTCGATGCACGGCCCCTGACGCGCCACGGCACCGACCGGTTCGAGCTTATGGATGTGCCTGAGAAAGGTGGCAGTTTCGCCGACATGCCCCTGACCGAACTTGCCGCCCTGCAGGCGGCGGGCCGGGCGCCATCCCATGGCACCCTGTACGACGACAGGCTGATCGGCGCGGTCGCCGCTGCCTATGCCGAGGACCTGGCGCTTTATGCCGCCCGGATCGGCCCCGAGACCCTGACATTTCCCGAGATAGTCATTTCCTGAAGGAGATCTGATAAATGACCAACCGCAAGGGCATCATCCTGGCCGGCGGCTCCGGCACGCGGCTTTATCCCATCACGGTGGGGATCTCCAAGCAGCTGCTGCCGATCTATGACAAGCCGATGATCTATTACCCGATCTCGGTGCTGATGCTGGCCGGCATCCGCGAGATCTGCATGATCACCACCCCCCAGGACCAGGAGCAGTTCATCCGCACGCTGGGCGACGGGTCGCAATGGGGGATCGAGATCACCTACGTGGTGCAGCCCAGCCCCGACGGCCTGGCGCAGGCCTATATCCTGGCCGAGGATTTCCTGGACGGCGCGCCGTCCGCGATGGTTCTGGGCGACAACATCTTCTTCGGCCACGGCCTGCCCGAGATCATGGCTGCGGCCGATGCGAAGCCCGCAGGCGGCACGGTCTTCGGCTATCACGTGGCCGATCCGGAACGTTACGGCGTGGTGGCCTTTGGCGCCGACGGCGAGGTCACGCAGATCATCGAGAAGCCCGAGGTGCCGCCGTCGAACTACGCGGTGACGGGGCTTTATTTCCTGGACGGCACGGCATCGGCGCGCGCGCGCGAGGTGAAACCATCGCCGCGCGGCGAGGTGGAGATCACCACGCTGCTGGAGATGTACCTGGACGAGGGCACGCTCGACGTGCAGCGGATGGGACGGGGCTATGCCTGGCTGGACACCGGCACACACGGCTCCCTGTTGGACGCGGCCAATTTCGTGCGCACGCTGGAAACCCGCCAGGGCCTGCAGACCGGATGCCTGGAGGAGATCGCCTTCCAGAAGGGCTGGATCGACGCCAGGGCGCTTGGTGAAATGGCCGAGAAGTACCGCAAGAACCGCTACGGCGAATACCTGATGAGCCTGCTGGGCTGAGGGCGTTGGATGCCCTGTCCGGTGGCAGCGCGGGCCGGTGCCGCCGGACAGGGTATTTGAAAAGAGAAAGAAACAGGGATGCCTGATCCTGGTGGTCCCGATGCAGAAAGGGGCGGTTCGCGAGAGCCGCCCCTTCTTCATCTTGGTCCAAATACCTCCGGGGGAGTCCTCTGGAGGAGGACGGGGGCAGCGCCCCGTTACCCGGTTCAGCTCAGAGCGAGTTCGCGGCGTTGAAGACCCCGAAGAACTGGCCGAAGATCTGCGAGATGGTCAGGACATCATTGATCGGCGATTCGGTGGCTACGATCACGTCGCCGGAATTCACCTCGAAGTTGCGCGCTGAGAACAGGCCGTCGAACGTGGTCAGATCGACCGAGAAGACCACCCGCGTGTTGCGCGGCCCCCGCACGCCCGGACCCACGGCCGAGCCGGGATATTCGCGCAGGATCAGCAGGCCCTTGGGGTCGGCGGTGCGCTCGTTCACGCCGCCCATGATCGACACGGCGTCCATCGCGGACACGTCGTCCTTGGTGAAACTGTGCAGCGCCTCGGTGCCGGTGGCGCCGAAGGACAGGAAATAGCGCTTGTCCTCCTCGACGAAGACCTTGTCGCCGCCGCGCAGCAGCGTGTCGTAGCCGGGATTGTTCAGCAGCCGTTCCACCGAGGTGCCATAGATCGAATTGCCCCGCATCAGGCGGATCTGCGGATTGTCGAGCGCGTTCGAGACTCCGCCACCGGCGGAGATCAGGCTGAGGACCGAATAATTGCGGTCGGGCATCGGGTAGGTGCCGGGGGCGGAGACGCCCCCGATCAGCTCGACCGAATTCTCGCGCCCCTCGCTCATCCCCAGCTGGACCTGGGCCGAAGGCACGATGGCCTCGAGCTGCGACTGTATCTCGCGTCGGGCGAGATCCGGGGTCAGCCCGACCACGCTGACATCGCCGATATAGGGCACGAAGATCGTGCCGTCGGGGGCCACGCGGACCCCTTCCAGCGGAACCGCGCGCTGTTCCTCGGTGGTCAGCAGCGAATTTTCCGAGCTGTCCCAGATGGTCACGGTCAACTTGTCGCCGGACTGGATGATCTGGCTCTTGGCGCCGGTGGTCTTGCCGATCCAGCCCAGCCGCTCGGTCTTGCCGGTCTCGGGCCATTGCGAGACGGTGGGCAGGAAGGCCCGGGTCACGGAGTAAAGGGCAAAATCGGTGCTGTTCACCGCGGCCTGGTTCAAAAGCTCGTTGCTGGCGGGCCCGCTGGCAGGCAGGCGGCCGCACGCGGCAAGGCCAAGGCAGATGAATGCGACCAGGCAAAGTCGGATCGATTGGATCATGGAAGCGGTGGCCTGTTTTCCGTGCTAGATGCGGGTCGTTAATGGCTGGGCACGGGAGAGTGGTCAATGATCCTGCCGCAAAATCCGCAGATTCCTGCTGTGATCGTCCTGGGGGCAACAGGTCGGCTGGGCGGAATCCTGCGCCGGCACTGGGCCGGCGCCCGCGATCCGGGCACGCTCTGGCTGGCCCGGGAGCCGGGCCGGGCGCCGGGATCGGGGTTGGTGGCCTGCGACCCGCTGGGCGATCCGCAGGGGCTGGCACGGCGCGCGCAGGGGGCCGGGGCGGTGCTCTGCCTGGCCGGGATCACCCCGGCGGCGGCGGCGCGGGGGGCGGCCTTCGAAGATGACGCGCGGCTGGCGCTGGCCGCGATGGCGGCGGCCGAAACCGCTGGGGCGCATACGTTTTTGTGTTCCTCCGCTGCGGTCTACGGCCGCGCCGAAGGTCTGCTGGATGAAACCGCCGCGCCCACGCCGGTGGCACCCTATGGCCGGTCCAAGGCGGCGATGGAGGCGGCGGCGCTGGCGCGGGCGGCGCAGACGGGGCAGGGGGTGACGATCCTGCGCATCGGCAACGTGGCCGGGGCCGACGCGATCCTGGGCGGCTGGCGCGAGGGCTTTGCGCTGGATGCCTACCCCGACGGCACCACGCCGGCGCGCAGCTACATCGGCCCGGCAACGCTGGCCCAGGTGCTGGCCGCGCTGATGGGCCAGCGCGACCTGCCGCAGCTGCTCAATATTGCGGCACCGGGCGTGGTGGAGATGGGCGCGCTGCTGGACGCCGCCGGCTTGCCCTGGACGCCCCGCCCCGCCCCCGACACGACCATCGCCCGGGTGGAACTGTCCACCCGAAGGCTGGAAGCGCTGGTGCCCGTGGCGCCCGCCACGGTGGAGGGGCTGGTGGCCGAGTGGCGGGCGGACAGAAGAATGACCTCTACCCGGCGGACTGTCGGAGAGACGCATCGGGTTGATCCCGCTGAAGATCACAGCCAATAGACAGCTGCCATCGGCCAGCATAATGTCATTATGCAATATTGTACTGTTTTCGGAGGATGTATCGGAATTGTTGCAGCTGGTGCGATGACCATCTATTGCCTGATCTTGGACGACCCATTCTTAAAGAGCGACAGGCAGAGCCTGGCGCGGCGGGCACATTACAAATGGTGAGAAGAAAAAGATCGTGAAAATAGTACTCCACATCGGAACCAATAAGACTGGGACATCGAGCCTTCAGGCGTTTCTTGCGCTCAACCGGGACAACCTGGCTCGAGAAGGTTGGGTCTATCCCGAAGCGGGGCGCGACGGAGTCGCACATCACGGCTTGGCCAGCGCGGCCGCTCACGGCATGAACGACCTGCGGCAAATGGTCGATGACATCATGGCCGAGGCGCAGGGCCACGAAGGTGTGATCTTGTCGTCGGAGGCATTGCACGATTCCCCTCATGTGGGTCGCCTAGCGGAAGCTTTTTCCGGTCACGAAGTACGGATCATCGTATTTCTTCGGGATTATCTGGATTACCTGTCGAGCTGGTATCGCGAGGATGTGCAGTCCAGCGGCATCTGCTGCGATTTTGAGAACTATGCGATTCTCAAGCGCAAGACTTATGTCCCGATCCTGCGTCGTTGGGCACAGCACTTCGACCACGATGCGCTTTATCTGCGCGACTACAATCGCGACAAGCTGCTGAACAGGTCTAGCATTGACGAGGTCCTACGCGGCATTCTCGGATTAGACAGTATCGAGGGCTGGAAAACCGTGGGCTATGAAAATAACCCAAGCGTGTCCGGGAATCTGCTGTTCCTGAAACGGGTCATCAACAACTTTGTGTCGCGAGAAGAGGCGCAGAGCTACGGGGCTGAGATTACCGACCTGGCCAAGCTCGATCCCGGCTTCCGCGGCCACATGTACATCCGCCCGGAATTTGGGGACTACATCTTCCAGAACCAGTTCGCGGACGACATGCGTATGTTGAACAAAGAGTTCGGTTTCTCCCTCGCTGCCCGTGGGGGCGGACGCGACGGCGCAAGGCTTCCTGATCTTGAAAGGTTGAAAACCGACTATGACCTAATCATGGCGGAGTGTAGCGCCAAAAGCTTCCGCTTTGGCGTCACGCTGAGCAAGTTTTCTCCGGGTTTTTTGGGGCGGTGATCGCCCCAAAAAACTGTACGCCCTAGCTGGCTTTTTCGATGTTGTATCCCGCAGCTTGCATTCGACGGATAGTCCGACGGGCTATTTTGCGGAGCTCATCTTTTTCATCCTGCCACTCTTTGGATTCAGAATCGCCTTGGGCCGCAAACAAAGCCCGTGCCAAGTCGAGTATCAGGTCTTTATCGATTTCAACTTCTTCGCTCATAGTTTTTCCTTCTTCGAGCTTCACTAGATTAAGTGCCGAGGATAAATATGTTTCAAGCGCTCCAGTCATCCTAAGGTGACGTGCAACACTGTGGTCCGCGCCCTGGATCACATGCATATCCGCTGTGGGGAATGCCTTCTTTAGATGCTCCATGTGCACAACGTCTTTGTCACATTCAGCCCCAAAAAAGATTTTGATCTTTATTTCTCGTCCAGAACTCGGCTGTGCAGTCGTAAGTGCGGGCGCGGTCCAGTCGGAAATGCCCTTGATCTCCTTTTTCCAGCGCTTCTCCTCTATGATATCCGGTTTCACGGTGGCTTGCGGAGCGAACGCAATCACAGCGGCTACATTCTCAATATGAGGAGACAACAAGAGCGCTCCGGTTCCCCCCATTGAGTTTCCGATCAACACCACCTTGCGATAACGATTATGAATGTATCCATTCACTCGGTTCGCAATGACATCTATCAATCCATGGTTCCACCAGCGCCGCTTTTTGTCTGCGACGAAGAGACCCGGCGCTCTAAGATGCTCAAAGCTTTTTACGAACTCTGGCTTATTTTCTTTTCTACCTGCACGACCAACACCACTAAATGAAATAAAGGCGTAATCCCCGGGCATACTATTTACCCATATGGCTAGGTCATCACATTCATGAATCAAATATGGTTCCTCAGATGCACACCTATCTAATTTATAGTCATGTGTAGCCTTTGTCATGCGATGACCTCATGCATACGCTCCAAGTATGATTCCAATTTAAATTTCTTTTCGCGCGATGCTTTCCTAATAAGCTTTAGATCTTCTGCCAGGCGGCTATAGTCTGGATATGCTGTCCCTTCGATCGGGGTTGTGCGCGGCTTCATCTTCAGGCTGAAGCGCTCGTTCAGTTGGGCGCGGTCCTCGCGGCACAGGAACTTGATCCGGTTTATGGTGTTCTGACCAACTGCGATCTTGCCTGAAAAGGTCGGGTCCAGCCCGGAAAGCCCGGCGACCTCATCGGCCACCGATTGCGATTCCTCTTTCGTCAAGAAACAGTTCAGGACTCTTTTCAAGAATAGCAGGTTGCCGGCGATTGAGGGGTTCGAGGCAACCGTCTGGCCTCCTAGGTTTCTGGCGAGACGGGGATCGAGAAGATGGCAGAAATCGGCAACGATATCGCCGTCCCTGAGCGCCGGCCGCTCGTAGAGCCGGACAATTACGTTTTCAATCCCATATGCCTGGACCCACCCGTCGATCATTCCTGACAGGGACAGCGTGTGGTGTTCGATGAACTCATCAAGCGACATCGCGGTGTTCCGCGACTGGATAGCCTGCTGGTACCACGACACGATGTGGGCCGCGTGCTCGCGGATATAGACAACGATTCGGGTTTCCCCTGCTGGGCAAAGGGACAGTACCCGGGACGGATCCTGTATCGTGTGAAAGTTTTCGCTGGACAATAGGCACATTTCCGCGCCTGCACATTCTTCATGCAGTCGCGCCATCCAGTCATCGGGCATCCCGAGCCGGTCTGGCGCAACACCTTTTAAAGCTCTGGAGACATTGTGATGTGCAGCGGTTTCGATGCCGGTTTCAGGGTAGGCGATACCATACCGGACCAGCGTTGTGCGGTTGTCGAAGAACACACGCTGCAAGCTGGATGTGCCTGTCTTATTGGTGCCTATATGAACAAGGTAGCGCATGTTTCCGACCTACAGGGCGCCAATGCCGCAGTCTAGTAACGAAATGGGTTGCGGCGTGTTCGGGACTTGCGTTCATCGGTCAGAACGCTAAGCAGATAGGCAAGTTTAAGGATGCCGACGAAGTAGGGACGTGCGGGCGTGGTAGGTACTGTGGACCTTTTGGAACGTATCGAGGCGACGTTGGGTGAAATCGACTTACCTGAGTATTTTTCTCAGCTAGGCGCAGACACGCACTTTATTGTTCCGCCCGGCTTTCCGGAAGCGCTCCTTCCAAATCACCCACCGAGATTTTCGATTGGTCATGACCTGCGGGTCCTGCCCCCTAAAAGACGGTACATTGTGTTCGATGCAAACGGTGGTCAGCTGACCCGGTTCTTGCAGCGCCGCTTCCCTGACCGGGAGGTACACGACTTTCTGACCAGCGTAGTCGTGCATCGCGTCTGCCACAAGCAGGGCGTGAATAATTATCTGAGTTGCGCCCCGGCTGATGAAAACGCGCGCCCCATCGTGGTGCTGTTCACCCCACGTTCGGGCGGAACCGTGTTGGCGCGACTCTTGAACACGAGCCAGGTTATACAACCTCCGATCGTGTTTCGGGAGCCGCTGGCCCTTTGTCTCTTGGCGGGCCACCCGTTTCAGCAGATCGTTCGGAACGCAGCCAATGCGATGCGCCGCCCCTTCAATGACGTTACCCTGCTAGTCAACACTCAGTTTTTGCGCATAGATTCTAATCTCGGGCCGATGGTTGGGCTGATGAACTGGGTTTTGGAAACTAACGCATTGGTCGTCTCGATTCGCCGATCACTGCACCATCAGTCCGCTTCCCTCAGTGCCGCGCTGTCCACCGACATCTGGGAGTACTGGGGAGATGCTCCTGTCGTGTCACAAGATTTCAACCTTGGCCTGGAAGGGACCCGTCAGCAGATTCTTGAGCACATGCAATTCTTCGAGATGATCGAAGACCTACTGCCGCCGGACAATCTGCTTCGTGTTCAATACGCCGCGCTGCTGCAGACGCCGCGGCGTATTGTCGAAGAGGTTGCCACACGGACCGGCAGACCAATGAGGTTCGATATCAGTGCGGCGGTGGAGCAACTGCCAACACGCTTGCGGACCGGGTTGCAGATCGGGGATGTTTCTCCTTGCAATCTCACCAATGAAAAAGAGTTGGAGGAAAGCTGAATTGGCACCCCCGCAACAGCCTGAAAACGAAGTCATAGATGGATGGACTCTCATCGTCGGTGACAGGCAGGAATTCGGCTTGACGCTTTACTGTGCCTTGCTGGGACGTTTGCCAGAGCCTGCGGCAATCAAACATTTTAGTAGTATTCCCATTGACGTCGAAGCCCGCATCTCCGAGGTCCGAAAGGTTGTCAATTCTGATGAGTACCAGGTACGTCCACGGGACTGCCGTATCGAGGAAGGCGCTGCGCCTCCGGATCTACTGGATCCAAACATCAGAATTGCGAATTTCATGTCTTACATTCTGCCGCAACTTCACAAAGTGATCCTGAGGCAACACAGTCTAATTGGGATAAAATCCAACGAAATCGGAGATCTTATCCGGGAGATACTTGTCGAGATCTCTACTACGGAATTGGTCCGTCCCGCGCCAGTATCGGCCGGGCCGAGCAGTGTCGACAACGAACGGCTCGATGCACTTGGCCGGGAGCTTGAGGCATTTAAGACCTATGTGCAATGGGAACTTCCGAAACAGATCTTCCGACAGGTCAATCACACGATCATGACCAACAATGCGGAATTCGAACGACAGATGAAGGCGCGCTCATGACGGCGAAGGAGATTTTCTGATCATGAAGCCCGCCCTTAACATCATCACTCCTCTGCCACCGAAGAAATCGGGCATCGCTAATTACGCGTTGAAGGTGTCGAGTGCATTGACGAGTAACTACGACGTCACCTTCGTCATCGACCAGGATGATTACGATATTGGCGACGCAGACCTAGAAGTAATTCAGCTTTCAGACTTTGTACAGGATGCTGCCCGCACGCAGAACTTGAGTCTGCTCCACATGGGAAACAACCCAGACCACCGGCATGTGTACCGAGCGTCGGAATACGTGTCGGGCCTAATTGTACAACATGATCTGGTGCTACACCACTTCGTGGAGGCCGTTACACTCGCCGAAGGTAAGTTCGACGAGTATTCCCGCATTCTGGAACTGGAATACGGAGAGGCGGGCCGATCGCTTGCCGCCGGGAGGCAGGCGGGGTTGTTCGATGATTCCGCAAAGTTTCTCTTCCCCGCCGTCGCGCATTTCGTCCGTCGGGGACGGGGTGCCATCGTTCACTCGGAATGGGCAGCAAACAGGTTGCGCCCGATCATGGCCCAGAATCTTTTCCATATTCCGCATTTCGTCGAGGATGATATCCTGGCTCGGTCCGCCAATGAGATGAGATCTAGTCCGGTAGGACAGGAAATTTACAAGCGTCTAGGCATTCCGGAGGACCGTTTCGTGGTCGGGTCTTTGGGATTTGCGACCGATCCGAAATGTATCCGGGAACTGATGATCGCTATTTCTAGAGTTCGCGGCCAGATGCCGAACCTGCACTTGGTCATCGGCGGAGAAATGCACATTTCTAATCTGGGTCCGGACCTGCAATCGCTGATTGATGACGGTCTGGTCACGGTGACTGGGTATCTCAACCGTACCGACTTGGAATATCTTTGTGCCCGACTGGACTTGCTGTTCAACATGCGTTTCCCGATTGCCGGGGAATCCTCTGGAATCCTCAGCATGGCAATGGGATTCGGCACACCTTGCGCAGTTTTTGAGTTCGGCCCGATGGCGGAAGTCGAGGCAAACGAGGCGATCAAGATGCCTTTTTTCGGTACCGGAGAAGTGCTTGTGGAAAGCCTCGAGAAAGTGCTGCACAGAGTCCGGGGGCTTCCACCCGAGAAACTTTTGGAGATCGGGAGAAACGGCAAGCGCAGGGTCATGATGCGAAACTCCATTAGCGTGGTTGCCGAGGGTTATTCGGCTGCAATAAAAACAATCCTGTCGAACTGAAGCTTCGGCTTGTTGTAGGGCATTGCCCCTGAAAGGGGCGGGAGCCCATGAAAGCATTGCTATTCACGAAGATCTGCTGAAAGTCCGCCGCCCACGCCATGAACCTTGCATGACACCTGCCAAGCGCCTGCTCGATCTGTTCTTCGCCGTCCTGCTTGTCGTGCTTCTGGGCCCGATCATGCTGGGGCTGCTGATCTGGCTCTGGATCAGGCAGGGCTGGCCGATCTTCTATGTTGCCGAGCGGATGAAGACCCCGGACCAGCCCTTCATGCTGTGGAAACTGCGCACCATGACCGTGGTTGAGGAGGATGCCGGGGTCTCGGGCGGGGACAAGGCGGCCCGGGTCACCCCCGAAGGCGCCTTCCTGCGGGCCAGGCGGCTGGATGAGGTCCCGCAGCTGTGGAACATCATCCGGGGCGATCTAAGCTTCGTGGGTCCGCGCCCACCCTTGCGTGAATATGTCGAACGCTTTCCCGAGATCTACGGTCGGGTGCTGAAGTCGCGCCCCGGGGTCACGGGGCTGGCGACCATTGTCTATCACAAGCACGAAACCGCCCTGCTGGAACGCTGCGCCACGCCCGAGGAGACGGACGCCGTATACGTGCGCAACTGCGTGCCCCGCAAGGCGCGGCTGGACCTGATCTACCAGAAGAACCGCACGATTTGGACGGATTTCGACATCGTCTTCCAAACCATCGGCAACCTGATTCGGCGCGGGAAGTAGCGCATAGGTAAAACGGCGGGCCCTTGCCGCCCCCCCGGTAATCCCCCCGTCCTGCGCGCGTCCTGCCTCTTGTTGCCCTGCTCGGGCCCCCGGTCGTCCCTGATCACAGAAAAAGGTAAGACCGCATATCTTTTTCACCGGCCCTGCCCTGAAGCGTGAGCGAGGCGTCGGTGCCGAAATCCAGCCCCACACCGGCCTCGGTCATTTCGGCGAAGGTGTTGACCAGCTTGACCGCGCTCAACATCCCGTCCCAGATCGTCTTGATGCCGGGGCGGAAATCTGTGATCACGTCGTGGACGGCGCCGATGAAGAAGCTGTCGTAATGCCCGCCGCCGGTCAGGATGTCGTTGCCGGCACCGCCGTCGATCAGGTCCTCAATGTCCACGTAGACATCGCCCTTGGCCTTGCCGATGCCGCGCGAGGCGTCGGCCAGGTCCAGCGTCAGCCCTTCGGTGGCGCGCTTGTACATCGCCCGGTCCGATCCCTCGCCGCCGATCAATGTGTCGCCGTCGGACAGGACTTTGTAGGTGCTGATCTGGCCGCCGGAGGTGCCGGTGGCGGCGTAAAGATAGGTGCTGTCGCCTAGGGTGATCGTGGCCGAGGCGCCAATGGTGCCGGTCAGCCCGATGGTGTCCAGGTCGCTTAACCACCGATCGATCCGTCGGACAGGTCGTAGGCGGTGGTCGTGCCGCTGACGCGGCTGGTCGCGTACAGCACCGGACCGGATGCAGGCAAGATGCAGGGAGGACGCGGAGAAAATCGGCAGGCTATGTGGCAGATCCGGGGCGCTTCGGACGGGTTTGAGGACAATTTCCGGGGAGCTCAGGCGGGATTTTGGGCCGGAAAAGGCCGGGCGCGGAATACTGCTGTCCCCCCCAAAAAAATTAACATAACATGTCTTACCAGATGCGCCGGTGCAGCCGGGGTGCGCGCTACCTTCAAGTGCGACTCCTATTAGAAACCAAAGGGTTATCTAATGAGGAGAGTCTGGCATGGGAGCCGTCTATACGCAACTGAGCATCGAAGAACGTCGTAGAATCGAACGTTGGCGGCATGCAAAAGTCCCTGTTCGAGAGATGGCACGGGTTCTGAAGCGCTCGAAAGCGACCATTCATCGGGAGTTGAAACGGAACTTCTTCTCCGACGAATGCATGCCGAAGTGTGATGGCTATTATGGCGCGGCGGCACACCTCATGGCAGCTGATCGACGTGCGCGGCAACGCAAGCTGATCCGTCATCCGGTTCTTCTTTGCGCCGTGATCGAACGGCTCAAGAATGGATGGACGCCCGAGCAGATCGGGAACCGCATGATCCATGAAGGCGCCCGCCCGCGCGTGTGCCAGGAGACGATTTACCGTTACGTCTATTCGAAGGAAGGCATGGCTCAGGAGCTCTGGTGGTATCTCCCGAACCATCGCAAGGTCCGCCGGCCCAGATATGCGCGCAAGAGACAGCCACCGAAATTCGACCGCGATGTCAGTATTCTGTTCCGCCCTGACGATGTCGCGCATCGACGCCAGTTCGGACACTGGGAAGGCGATTTGATGCTCTTCAAACAGGATCTTGGCCATACCAATGTAACGTCTCTTGTCGAAAGGGTCAGCCGGTTCACCGTTCTTCTGAAGAACCCCGACAAGCGCACCAAGCCAGTCATGGGCAAGATCATGAAGGCGCTGCAGGACCTGCCCCATCTGGCCCGAAAATCGATTACCTTCGATCGCGGAACCGAGTTTGTAAGTTGGCCGCATCTACAGGCCGAGATCGGCACGCAGACCTGGTTTTGCGACCCCTCATCACCCTGGCAGAAAGGCACGGTCGAAAACACCAATCGACGTGTCCGCAGATGGCTGCCTCGCAAACGCGACATCAACAAGATGACTGACCACGAGCTGAAGAAGCTCTGCGATCAGCTCAATAACACGCCTCGCAAATGCCTCAGCTGGAAGACCCCGGCCGAGGTCTTCCGCGAAAAAATGATGGAGGAGATCGGCCAACGCCCCTACCCTCGCAGGTAATGGGAGTCGCAGTTCAGGCATCGCTCACAGCAAAGCTAAAGTGTCACCCATGAGCAAAGCAGAAGTGTCACCCATGAGCAAAGCAGAAGTGTCACCCTCGCCGGCGATGAGAGCTGGCGGAGGGTTCGGACATGGGATGGGTGCTGATGAGCGAGCGCGATCTCAATCGAGTGGAAGTTCTGTCGCAGGTCGATGATGGCCGCCTGACAGTCGAGGACGGCGCAGTAATGCTCGCCCTGTCGCGGCGGCAGGTCTTCCGGTTGTTGAAGCGGCTTCGGTCCGATGGTGTCGCATCCATCCGCCACAAGGCGCGCGGGAGACGCCCCAACAACCGCATCTGCGATGCCCGGCGTGCGCTGGCGTTGTCTCTGATCCGGGAGAGCTACGCCGATTTCGGACCGACGCTCGCGGCCGAGATGCTCGACGCGCGGCATGGCCTGAAGGTGTCGCGGGAGACCCTGCGCAAATGGATGCAGGACGACGGGCTGTGGCTCTCTCGCAAGCAACGGCGCAGATTTCACCAGCCTCGCCTGCGTCGCGAGTGTCACGGCGAGCTGATCCAGATCGACGGCTCGGATCATCGCTGGTTCGAGGACCGCGGCCCGGCCTGTACACTGCTGGTCTTCATCGACGACGCGACCAGCACACTGATGCATCTCGGGTTCGTGAGGTCGGAGAGCACGTTCAGCTATTTTGGCGCGCTGGAGCGCTACCTGGAGGCGCATGGCCGCCCTGTCGCTTTCTACTCGGACAAGCACACGGTGTTTCGGGTCGCCCAGCAAGGTGCGAAGTCCGGGCACGGCATGACCCAGTTCGGACGGGCATTGAACGAACTGAACATCGAGATCCTTTGCGCGAACTCCTCGCAGGCGAAGGGCCGTGTCGAGCGCGCGAACCGGACGCTTCAGGACCGGCTGGTGAAGGAGCTG
Source organism: Marinibacterium anthonyi (assembly GCA_003217735.2). Lineage (GTDB taxonomy): Bacteria > Pseudomonadota > Alphaproteobacteria > Rhodobacterales > Rhodobacteraceae > Marinibacterium > Marinibacterium anthonyi. The sequence goes on from CP031592.1 coordinate 20,836, forward strand.
CGGCTGGCGGGGATCTCTGACATGCACGCCGGGAATGCGTTTCTGCCGGCGTTCATGGCGCGCTACAACGCGCGCTTCGCCAAAGCGCCCCGGCGACCCGCCAACCTGCACCGGGCGCTGAATGTCGAGCCGGATCGGTTGCGCGACATCCTGTGCCTGCGCGACGAGCGCCATGTCGATGGCAACCTGACTCTACGCTATGACCACAAGCGCATCACCCTGACCGAGACGGAGGTGAGCCGGGGCCTGGCCGGCAAGTATGTCGATACATTCGCGTATCCGGACGGACGACTGGAGTTACGCTGGAAAGGGATCACCCTGCCATACACCGCCTTCGACCGCGACCAGCGGGTCACGCACGCGGCAATCACCGAGAACAAGCGCCTCGGCGCGGTCCTGGAGTTCATCAAGGAGGAGCAGGCCAAGGCCGCCCCGAAGCGGCAGCGGGCTGGCAAGCAACGGACCAAGTACGAGCCGAACGGCCGCCGCAACCTCGAGGGCTGGAACTCGAAACTCGCCCGGCGCGCCAAGGCCCGCGCAGCCGGACAGGTCTCCGATATCTGAGGTCTCCGACCTGCCCGGCTGCGCTCAGACCTCCGCCAAGGTGACGTTTCTGCTTTGCGACGTCGGTGACATTTCAACTTGGTTGCAACAGCCCGTATCGGGCAGGTTCGCCAGCCGGGCGCACACCCGGCCCCGCCCCGGCGCGTTGCCCGTCAGCACATGCCGCTGACCAATCGGCCCGGATCTTCGTCCCGCCGCGCAGGCCCTCATGGGGCGGTTGACAGGGAAAGGATCATCGCCCATCCCTGACCCATTGTCGCTATCGAGGTCGGGCACATGAAAATCGCAATGATCGGGACAGGTTACGTCGGGCTCGTCTCGGGCGTCTGCTTCTCGGATTTCGGGCATGACGTGGCCTGCGTCGACAAGAACCCGGCCAAGATCGAAATGCTGAACACGGGCCAGGTGCCGATCTACGAACCCGGGCTCGACACGCTGATGGCCAAGAACGTCGAGGCCGGCCGGCTGACCTTCACCGAGGACCTCGCCGCCGCCGTCGACGGGGCCGATGCGGTCTTCATCGCCGTGGGCACGCCGACCCGGCGCGGCGACGGGCATGCCGACCTGACCTACGTGATGGCCGCCGCCGAGGAGATCGCCCAGGCGCTGACCGGCTATGCCGTGATCGTGACGAAATCCACCGTGCCGGTGGGCACCAACCGGCAGGTGCGCGACGTGGTGGCCAAGGCCAGCCCGACGGCCGATTTCGACGTCGCCTCGAACCCCGAATTCCTGCGCGAAGGCGCCGCGATCGACGATTTCATGCGCCCCGACCGGATCGTCGTCGGCGTGGAAACCGACCGCGCGGCCCAGGTCATGGCCGAGATCTACCGCCCGCTCTACCTGCGCGATTTCTCGATCCTGACCACGGACCTGGAAAGCGCCGAGATGATCAAGTACGCCGCCAACGCGTTCCTGGCGACCAAGATCACCTTCATCAACGAGATCGCCGCCCTGTGCGAACGGGTCGGCGCCGATGTGAAGATGGTGTCCAAGGGCATGGGGCTGGACGGGCGGATCGGCAACAAGTTCCTGCATGCGGGCCCCGGATACGGCGGGTCGTGCTTTCCCAAGGACACCCGCGCGCTGGCCCGGATCGGGCAGGACCACGCCCAGCCGATCCAGCTTGTCGAGACCGTCATCAAGGTCAACGACGAGGTCCGCCGCCGCATGGTCGAGAAGGTCACCGACCTGTTCGACGCCGGCGTCAACGGCCGGACCATCGCGGTGCTGGGGGTGACCTTCAAGCCCAACACCGACGACATGCGCGAGGCCCCGGCCCTGACCGTCGTACCCGCCCTGGTGGGCGCCGGTGCCAAGGTCCGCGTGGTCGATCCCCAGGGCCGCCGTGAAGGCGAGGCGCTGCTGCCCGGCGTGACCTGGATGGAGGACGCCTACGAGGCGGCGGCGGGCGCCGATGCGCTGGTCATCCTGACCGAATGGAACGAGTTCCGCGCGCTGAACCTGGAGCGGCTGGCCGAGACAATGGCCAACCCCGTCATGGCCGATCTGCGCAACATCTACGACAGCCAGACGGCCCAACGCGCGGGCTTCGTGAAATACGTCTCGGTCGGGCGCACCGGCTTCGACGGCAGCGTGGCATAGGCCCCCGGGGCGCCCCGGGCGCCCGGTCCATCAGCCCGTCACACCCCGTCGCCCGCTTCGCGAACACGAATGGTGCGGGATTCCAGGACCGCCGCGCGCATCAGGCCAAAGCCGGTCTGGCGGCCACGGGCCTTCTGCAGCAGCCAACGCATCATCACCCCGCCGCCGCGCCCAGACGGAACCGCGCGGCGCACGGCCTCCAGGCGGCGGGCCTCCATGAGGGCCGACAGCGGTGTGGTGCTGTCGTCCTTGCGCGACGCCATCGCCGAGCGCAGGCTTTTCAGCGCCGGACGCATACGGCGATTGAAGGTCTCGACATCCGGGACCTCCTTCCAGTAGCGCAGACTCTTGGAGCGGGTGCGTTCACGATTCAACTGGACCAGCGCGTCGGGAATCGACAGATTTTCGAACAGGCGCTCGCGCAAGGCCGGCACCGGCTGGTCAGTGAAATATTCGGCCATCCAGGCGCGGAACTTCAGACCCTTGTGCTTGTGATTCACCCCACCACTCTGGGATTGGACGATGCGGCGCATCGGCACCTCTTCGAGCGTCAACTCGCCAGCGGCGATGCCGTCGCGCACGATCGCTTCGGCCAGTGGACTGCGGGTGATCACGACACTGTTGCCCAGCCCGTCGCCCTTGTAATCCTGCAGCCAGGCATCCCCTAGAGAGATATCGGCCAGCTCGGTCAGCACGTCGGTGCAGAAATCGCAGGCCCGCGACTTGAAGAGCCCCGTGCCCCACATGTCGCCAACGCTGCGCATGCGCAGCTGGTGCTCCTGCTCGCCCGCATCGGTGGCGGCGAAGGAATAGTCGAGCGCGTCGCTGTCGGGATCCTTTACCCTGTATTGCGGGTGGCTGTATTCGCCCTCGATTCCTGCCCGCTGGGCCAGGAAATCGGTGTACATGCGGCTCTTGAGACCGCCGCAGATGGTGCCGACCAGGAAGGGGATCCGGTCGCGGTACTCGGGGTGGTAATGCTGCTTGAGCCGGATCGCCTTGATGAAACAGGCCACACCCGACACTGCGATGCGGCCTTTGGTCCGGTCGATGATCTCAAAGAGCTGGTCCATCGACACCGGAAAATACCGGGTCTTGGAGGTCTTCACGATGTCTTCGCCCGGACCAAAGGCCGCATAGCGGTATCCGTCGGCCCCATCGCTCCGGACCACGAAGAGATGGTCGACATCGCCACGCTCGAGCAGCTTGTCGAAGACATAGGTGGCCATTCCTCCAGAAGAGGACGTCGGCCGGAAGCGGTTGGAATAGCCGATATAGGTGCTCTCGTAGCGACCGCCCCGGCCATCGGAATTCTTCGCGTCCCCCAGGAAGAGCTCGGCCAGGGCGTCCTCGGTCTCGACCGCCTTTTCAGGGGCCGGGTTGAACGGACAAACCCGCACCGCGTCGGCGGGGACATCGTCGTGAACCGCGCGGGGCACCAGGAACCCGTCCTCGCTCCAGGTCATCTCGAGCGCACCGCGTGCTTCGGACACGCAGACTCCGCAGCCTGTGCAAAGCACGTTGAGAGGATGCGTCTTGATCGGCTTGGAGGTCGTGGCGCGCAGCGGTCCAGCGGCAGCGTTTTCGGCGACGGACGACCCGGACGACGCGTCCAGGGACGGAGCCGCCGGGATGGAGTGCGTCCTTGCCCGACGTCCGCCACCGTCTCCCCCACCCGCCAGCGCCGCGCGCAGGAAGCCGACCGAGGCCTCGCGCTCGGCGTTCAGCCGCGCGTTGACCGCGTCCCAGTCGATCGGGCGCTGCATCAGCTGGACGTTCAGTTCGCGCGCGCGGGTGATCAGCCGGTCCTCGAGCCCCAGCAGCTTCAGGATCGAGGTGAACCGCGCCATGCCCCGGTTGGGGTTGCCGTAGGCGATGAAGGGCTTGTTGAAGATGATCGAGAACGCCACCCCGTGGAAGGAATCGGTGACCACGAAATCGGCATCGCTGAACGAGGCCAGCCAGCCTTCGACCGACTTGTCGCCGGTCTCCGCGTCGGGTTCCTCGAAGGGCAGCCCGTCGATCGAGAAGGCGGTGCTGTCCAGCTTCTCCGACAGGGTCCGGATCATCTGGTCCTTGTCGTCGTTGCGGTCCAGGATGTAGGTCAGCAGCCGCCTGCCCTGTTCGTCCCGCCGCGGCGGGGTGAACAGCGTCCGGTACTGGTCCGGCCGCAGCAGCATGGTGGGGTCCAGCACGTGCCGCGCCGCGACGCCGAAGTGATCGCGGCACAGGTCCACGCCGCTGTCCTCGCGCACCGAAACCGCGTCGAAGCGCGCCAGCAGGCTGCGGGCCTCCTCGGCCTGGTCCGCGTCGTATTCCCAGGCATCGGTGCCGAACGAGGCGGCATAGCTGATCCGTTTCGTCGTGCGGTCCTCCTCGGGCAGGAAGGCCATGAACTGGTCGGGCAGGGTGGCCCGGGCAAACCGCGGGCGCCAGACCTGGTCGCTGCCGCTGATCAGCGCGTCGAAGCCGTATTTGCCGATATTGCGCCGCAGCTGCTCCGTCGACCTGAACGGCCGGGTCAGCGGGGTGATGCGGGTCTCGACGAAGGAATGGGTGGGGATGGCCCGGGCAATCCCGCTGTAGGTCGCGAACAGGGGGCGCTTGTCGTCCTCCGCCGCCTCCTCCTCGGTTTCCTGGAAGCCGTCCGGCGTGTGTCGCCGGTTGACCAGGGCCGGCTTGTGCCCCATCTGGCGCAGGACTTCCAGCAGCGCATGGGCCTGCAGGTTGCCGCCGTAATTCTTGCCAAGCGGCAGGGTCACGACACCCACCGACAGGGGGGGCGCGGTCTTGTCCGGGGTGACAGAAAACGCCGTCTGCGTCCCGCCATCCGCCAGCATCCCGCTCAGCCGCGCGCATACCGCGTCCAGCGCCTGCTCCGTCGGCACGTCCTGCGTCAGCGGAGCCCCGCCGATCTGCTCGACCGAGACAAGCCCGGGCCCCGAAGAGGTCAGCCGAAGGGAGAGAGGAGTTCCCGCACATGAGAAATTCGCCAGGATTCCGGCGTCGCCCGCCGTCTTCAATCCGGCCAGGCAACCATCAAGATTCCGGTCCTTCAACCTAGGCGCGATCGCATCTATAATCTCTTGAATCACAATGATTTTCCACTTCTCACGTGTTGCTCATGCCTTTGATCGGGTAGGGCAGCGGCCGGAAACTGGCCGGGCAACAGATCACTTCAGAGCACCTTCATTCGATGACCAGAGGGCGCCTGATCTTCAATAAGTGGTCGGCCGCCACGGGTAAAGCGGCTTGGAACGTGCTCACCTTGCGGCAACGCGATCCTCCAGGAACGCGCGCAAATCCTCGGCTCTTGCATGGACCACCTTGCGCGAAAACAGCGCCGGGGTGTCGACGAGATGGTCGCGGAAGGTCTGGTCGTCGAGCTTGCGCTGTGCGCCCTTGTGGGTGCGGAAATTCTGCAGCGAGACCTGTTCGGCCGGCACGCACATCCCGTTCAGCAGGATCGTCGGCAGAAAGCTTTCGTCCGGCTCGAAACAGGTCAGGAAGGCCCGTTCGGTATCGGCAAAGCGCGGGCTGTCGAAGAACGCGACCAGCGCCTCGCAGACGGACCGGTGCAGGGTGTACCAGGCCCGGCCGCAGTAATGCTGGAATTCGGCGAAATAGGCCTGGCGAAAGGCAATGTCGTCGTCGTCGGGACGCGCGATCTCGAGCACGCGGCGATCCTCGGCGGGTTCGCCGCAGCGGATGAACACCCGGTTATGCGCATTGCCCTGGGGGAAAAAGCCGGGTTCGCCGAACTGGTCCAGCAGCCGGGCATTGCCACGCAGCACCAGCCGCTTGCGCTTGCGCGTCTCGACTGGGGCCTCGGGGTCTTCCTCGGGCAGCACCACCGGCCGGCGGGCGGCGAAGGCGGTGATATGGGCGTTCAGACCCTCCGCCCGCGCATCCAGGAAGGTCCGGCGGATCTCGGCCTGGGACCGCAGGGGGGTGCAGGTGCCGCTGAGGTTGACGAAGAACTCCCAGCCATCACGCCGGAGGGCCCGGCGCAGCGCCTCGATCTGCATCGTCACCTGGCTGGGGCCGCACCAGCGCACCGGCAGCGACCGTTCGACATCCAGCCGCTTCAGCGCCGGCGCATCGCGGGTGACATCGGCCGCGACCCGGGCGACATCCTCTTCGGAACCGTCGTAGGTCAGCAGCACCTGGTTGCCGGGATCGGCCAGCATGCGCAGCAGCCAGGGTGTCCAGGTCCAGTCGCCGAAGTGCTGGATATTGTAGAAGATCATCGCTTGGTATTCCGTCGCAGCCCTGCGGTCCGGCGCCCGCTTGTCTGAACCCGCCTATGCTGGAATTTCCCGGCGCAGTCAATTGCGGGGCGGCGCCGGAGCGGCGGCGGATCTCCACTCAAGTAATTGATTTTCATATATATAACAAGAATCCTTCCCATTGCGGAAGGCGGGCCTATCAGGCAGAATGCCCCGTGAGTGACCGTCCCTTCACGAGGAAGCCGGTCTTTGTCTGGGGCACGAAACAGCAAGGCCGGCAATCGGGACATGAAACACGCAGCCGCCTTCCTGGCCGCCCTCTCGCTTTGGCCCGCCGCGGCGCCCGCGCAGGGCAATGCGCAAACCAACACGCCAACCAATACGGGCGGAACGCTCGATCCGATCTGGCGCAACGAGCCGGTCATCGGCATCTGGCTGAGCGGCGGACAGGGGCTGATCGAGGTGCCCGCCTACCTGGACGGGACCGACTTTCCCTATGCCCGCCGCCCCTACCCGCGCGAGGTGCCCTTTGCCGACCGGCTGACCGTGGTCCGCCTGCTGGGCGGCTGGGACAAGCGTGACCTGGGCAAGGGCGAAAGCACGGATTACGACACCATCGCGCAGGGCGACCTGGTGACCCGCCCCTTCGGCGCGCCGACCCTGCGCACGACCGACCTGGTGGACCTGGGCCCGCTGACCTGCGACCGCCAGGCGGGGCGCTGCACCGGTCAGCTGGAATGGGACATGCCCGGTGATGGATCGGGGGGCGGTCATCTGCTGATCACCGCCGACGACCGGCTGCATATCTGCGCCACGGCCGACGGCACCCGGCAGATCGACTGGTTCGAGATCGGGACGCAGTACACCATCTCCGTGCAGGAGGTGGAAAGCTGCCCCGCCGAAGGTGCCGCGACAGGCCACGAGATCGCCACCCTGACCGTCGACCCCTCGCAGCTCGACTATCATTTCGACCTGATGAAGCGCCGGCTCGACCCTTATGTCGCCCAGGGCTACACCGACCTGACGCTGGTGCTCGACAATATCCCATGGGCCCTGCCCCACGATCCCACGACCGGCACCTACGGGCAGACCGCGCCGCCCTCCAGCCTTGCGGAATGGTCGGATTTCGTGGACCGGCTGGTGCAGGCGCTGATCGACGATTACGGGGCAGAAACCGTCGCGGATTTCCGCTTTCGGCTGGGCACTGAACAGCAGTCCGAACGACGCTTCTCGGGCACACCCCAACAATACCTTGCGCTTTACGAGGACACGGTGAAGGCCATCCACGCCCATCTGCCCGACGCCCGGATCGGCCCCTTCAACCAGGCCGGCTCCAGCGACGATCCGACCGCGCTGACCTATGCCTTTCTCTATGACAACATCGCCGATCCGGGCGACATCGATTTCATCGCCCATTCGCTCTACTTCATCCCGAAGATGCAGCAGGACGTCCTGACCAATGTCCACATGGCGCAGCGCCTGCCCGATTACGAAGCCCTGTGGCGCGCCCTGCCCCGTGCGCCGGGGACCACGATCGAGTTCCAGGAATTCGGCGTGCTGCGCAACCAGGACGGGCTGGCCACCGGCGAGCCCGGCGCGCGGGGGGCGGCGCTGCACGTGTCCGACATCTTCTCGATGCTGGTGGCGGGGGTGGACGGGCTGTGGCACTGGCAGCCGTTCGAACGGCTCTTGGTGCGGGGTCTGGGCGTCGACACCCAGGTCCTGTCGGGGCGCGGCTGGCTCTACCTGGTGCTGGAACACTTTGCCGGCGGGCAGATCTATCCCCTGTCCCACGCCGCGCCCGAGGCCCCCGACACGGAATTCACCGCGCATTTCATCGACACCGACGCCGACGACCTGATCCTGGTCAGCACCTTCAACCCGGACCAGGCCCGGGATTCGACCGATCCGCGGCGCGTCACGGTCGAGGTCCCCAAAGAGCTGATCCCGAACCCCGACGCGGTGACCTTCACGCAGGTCTCGCTGTCGCAGGACACGGCGGTCTATGACCGCATCCGCGCGGATCTCGACCGCGAGGGGCTGCTGAAGAAGGACTTTGCCGCCGCGCCCGGCCAGCCGGCCGCCGGGATCATGGCCATGGGCGGCGCCAGGGGGCGCCGCTACGTGGCGCAGAACTGGGACGGCTACCGGGACGCGATCACGCGGTCGCTGAAGAAACAGCCGGTGTCACCCGACATCACCGCCGGGTCGGACACCTATCGCTTCACGCTCGACATCCCGGCGCCGTCGGTCCTGGCGCTGGTGCTCACGGCGCCATGACGTCCCGCGGGCCCGTCCGTCACGGGCAGCAGACCATCTTCAGCGAACAATCCTCGGTCAGCAGGACGGTGTTCAGCACGAAGCCGTCTTCCGTCCAGTTGTTGAACTCGACCCGGCAGATCTGGCTCGCGAACTGGTCGGTGATGCGCACGACATCGGTGGCGAACAACCGGGTCTCGAAATTGCCGGTCCCGTCCGAGGACAGCGTCCAGGTGAAATCGTTGCGCGCGCCGTCGCGGGTCCAAGAGAATTCGCCAAGTGCCGTGTGCAGGTCGTTCACGTTGCTGGTATGGGCATAGACCCGCACATGGCTTGGCCGGAACCCCGGAGAGACGGCAAACGTCCCGGTCGAGGTCAGCACCGCCGTCTCGACCACCGGCGCGTCCGAGGCATGGCCGCGGTTGTTGGCGATCCTCAGCGGCATCGTGGACTTGAACACGTTGCTGGTCTCGGCCTTCCACAGCGTCATTCCGGCCGGCAGGGCAGAGAAATCGTTGTCGATCACCGTCAGGTCGCCGGACAGGCTATCCCCGCCGCTCTTGACCTGGGCGAAGACATACGCGGGATGGCTGGCCGGGGATTCCTCGAACCGATTGCCCCGGAACACCACGTTGTCGCAGCCGACGCCGCCCAGGGTCCCCACCCAGAACAGCGCCCCCCCTCGACACTCAGTTCCTCGGCGCATTCCGGACGCTCGCCCTGGTTATAGGCAAAGCGTTCGGTGAAGGGACCAAAGGGCTTGCGGCCGTCCCCGGTCTTGGTCGCGTTGGTGATGTTGTCGATGAAGGTATTGTCGATGATCCGCAGGTTGCGACAGCCGGGGCAGTTGATCGCCGTCTCGACGCCGCCACGGATGCGGTTGCCCCGGATGGTGATGTCGCGCGCGCCGTTGATCTCGATCATGTGGCTGACCAAGTCGGTCATGTAGCCGTCAAGCAGATCGCAATCCTCGATCAGGATCTTGCCGCCGTTGTAATTGGCCTTCGAGTTGATGAAGATCGTCGCCTCGCCGCAGTTCTTCGCGTAAAGCCGCCGGATCGTGCCGCCCTTGGTCGGCATGAAGGCCACCGCCGAGCGTTCGGCACCGTCGATATGGACATCCTCGATCAGGATGTTCTGGGTGTCGCAAAACGAGGCGGTGGGACTTGCCGGATTGCCGATCGCCTGGGTCCAGATGCAATGCATCGCATCGTCATCCTTGCCGCAATCGATGAATTCGAGGTTGCGGAAGACGATGTTCAGCCCGCCGCCCTCGCCCAGGGTCATCCGGCGGAATCCGGTGAAGCGGACATTCTCGACCCGGGCGCCCACGGTCTGCTTGAAGAAGACACCGGCGCCGGCCTCGCCGTAATCGGGATTGCGCCGGTCGACCGAAGGATCGGCCAGCAGCGTGATGTCGGCAAAGCCCCCCATCGTGGTCACCGTGGGCGCCGAGACATAGCCCGACCCGCCGCGCGACACAGTCACCGAGGACAGCGTCCCGCCCGAAATCGTGGCATATCCCTTGGCCCCGGTCCCGCCGCCGCCATCAAAGCGCAGCATCACCGTCGCGGGCTGGTAGGGATGGGTCGGATGGCCGTTCCAGCCCGACCCGCCGTTGTTGATCGTGACATCCGTCACCTCTCCGCCCGACACCACCGCGGTCAGCGACACCCCCGAGATCCCCAGGCCCAGCGGGCCCGACCCCATCGCGTAATCCGTCTCGGGATCGGTGACCGGGGTGTCGTTGGCCTTGGACAGCCAGCGCTTGAACGGCAGGTCGGTGCCGTCAAGATCGCAGTCCAGGATCTGGGGCCGCAGGCAGATCCGGCTGCCGTTTTCCCCGACATCCCGGTTGGTCAGCCAGCCCACGGCCCCGTCCGAGCTGGACAGCGCCTTCAGCCCGCCCCGCCCCTGGCCGTGCCCGCGAAAGGTCACCTTGCTGGCGATGGTGGTGTTGGTCAGCCCGTAGATCTTCTGCAGCCCGCCCTGGATGACGCCGCCGCCGATGCCTTCAAGATAATCGTTGGCCGCATCCCAGGCCGCTGTATCGTCCGTCACCCCGTCACCCCGTCACCCCGTCACCCCGTCACCCCGTCGCCCTGGGCGCCGAAATGCTCCAGCGTCACGGTGTTGGCCGGCTTCAGCCCCGGCATGTCCGGAATAGCATCGGCCCCGGCGGACCAGACATAGCCGATCCCGCCCGCGCGCACCTCCTCGCCCTCGGATCCCTGGCTCGCCGCCGCCAGCGAGACCAGCGCCGCGCGACTGACCAGCATGTTGTCGCTTGCCGCGACCCGGTCGAAGACATCGGCCACCGCGCTGCCCGGAGGGCCGCCCGCGACCCACAGCGTCTCGCCCTCTGCCAGGGGCACCGACAGGCTGTTGCCCGGATGCAGCAGATGCGCCTGCAGTGGCGTGATCGACGGGGCGGCCGGCCCGGTGGTCCGGGCCCAGCGAAGATCACTGGCCGACGTGTTGCTCAGCAGCATTTCGCAAGCGTCGACTGCCGCATAGCGGTTCTCTTCGGTCCAGGCGGCAGTCAGGGTGAAGGGCATCGAAACCATCGGGCAAATCCTGTTTTCCAAGAAGGGCAGCACCCGGCGGAACAGCGCTGCCAGGTCGGGAAAACCTCGCCTCAGAAGGCTATTTCATGGTAAACAGGGCGTGCGCAGCCCATTGGCACGGCCGCCGGGAAATCCGGCGCCGCGGCATCGAACACAGCCCTCTCTTGTGGAGAGCCTTGAAACATCCTAGAAAAAGACGACCTGTCTGCGGCCTGGCGGGTGCTGGACGAGGCGGGGCAGGCTCACCCGTCCAAGGCACGAGCAACACCCGAAGAACCGAGCGGGTTTCAGGCTGGACAGAAGAAATGTTAACGGGCAGAAGCGGGCAATGAGTCGGACTGTCATACTGCACTACCACCTCTTCAAGAATGCCGGCACGTCCCTGGACCAGATCCTGAAGAACAATTTCGGGCCACGGTGGGTGACGCGGGAATTCCCCATGTCCAGCGACAACAACACCGCCCAGGTGGCCGAGTGGATCCGCTCGGAGCCCGAGGCTGTGGCCTTTTCGACCCATACCGCGCTTGGCCCCATCCCCCAGATCGAGGGCGTGCGGATCGTTTCGGTGATGCTGCTGCGCGATCCGATTGCCCGGATCCGGTCGGCCTACCGGTTCGAACGCAAGCAGGATGCCGATACCTGGGGCGCGGAACTGGCCAAGAAACACGACCTTGAAGGCTATGTGCGCGCCCGGCTCGAACGTCCTAAGGACCGCCAGTGCCGCAATTTCCAGACCCATCGCCTGGCCACCCTGGTGCCCGGAGACGCCCTCGAGCGCGACCGTGCGATCGAGGGACTGCGCCGGCTGACGGTGGCTGGACTGGTCGATGATTTCGACGATGCAGTAAGCCAGTTGGCCAATGCGATCCGCCCCGTTTTCCCCGATTTCACCTGGGCCAGCGTGCGCGCCAACACCACGACCCGGGACAAGCGGCCCGAGACCGAACAGGACCGCCTCGTCGATGCCCTGCTGTTGGGGCACAACCGCGACGATTTCGACGTGCTGCGCGCCGTTACCGAAATGGCCGGAAAAGTCTGAACCGATGTCCCGTGAGATCGTCCTGCATATCGGCCGGCACAAGTCCGGCACGTCCTCCCTGCAGCATTTCCTCGGCGGCCGGCGCGAGTACCTTGACCGGCTGGGCATCCTTTATCCCCGCACCGGTTCCTCGAACCGCATCGCGCATCACGCGCTGGTCGATGCCTGCAATTCCAAACGGACCGGGCCCGAGGCGATCGGGCCGATGATCGAAGGGCTGAAGCGCGAACTGGGCCCGCAGCACCACATGGTGCTGCTTTCCAGCGAAGCCTTCCAGAACCTGGATGACATGTCGCGCCTGTCGGCGGTGATCGAGGCGCTTGGCATCGATCGGGTCCGCGTCGTCTGCTACGTGCGCGAACATCTCGACTACGCGATCTCGGGCTTCCGGCAGATGGTGCAGAACCAGACCCGGTTCGTGACCTTCAACACCTATGCCTGGCGCTTCAAGGATCCCGCGGGTTTCATCCGCCGCTGGCAGAACCTGGGTGAACTGACCCTGAAATGGTACGATCGCTCGCAGCTGAAGAACGGCGACGTCATCGCCGATTTCTGCGAGATCGTGGGTTTCGTGCCCGGAGAGATCCCCGAGGGCGACCGCAACCCCTCGATCGGCGGCAACCTGCTGGCCTACAAGCTCGCCGCGAACAAGCTCGGGCTGCAAACCGCCGGCTATGATGCCCTGCGCGGGCTGGCCACCGATCACGCCAGCTTCCGCTCGGCCTTCCATGTCGCGGACGGCGCGGCCGAAGCGCTGCGGGCCGACAGCGCCTACAATGCCCGGCTCTTCGACCTGCTGGGCGACATCAGGGTGAAGTCCTGGGCCGACTCGCCCGTCCTGCCCGACCCCGACAGCATCGACGCGGATCTCGAGAAGATCCTCGGCCCCGGCGCGGATCCCGCGACCCTGGCGGCGCTCGCCGCCGAGATGCGGACGTCGGCCCCCTGGTTCGCCCTGTCCGAAACAGCCGACTGAACGAACCCTGGACGGACCCGGACCCGTCCATCGGACGGATTTCGATGCTTTTCGCGTGCGCCGGTTACACCCGGGGTACCCGCCTGGCCGGGATTACGCCCGTTCGGCACTGAAATCGGTCCACTGGACCGATTTCCGGGCGTGCCTCACCCCTTCGCGCCCTGGCCTCGGGCGTAGACGTCCTCGTAGCGGATGATGTCGTCCTCGCCCAGGTAGCCGCCGGTCTGGACCTCGATCAGGACCATGTCGATCTTGCCCGGATTCTCCATCCGGTGGATGGCGCCCAGCGGGATGTAGATCGACTGGTTCTCGGTCAACAGCTTGACCTCGTCGTCGACGGTGACCTTGGCGGTGCCGGCCACCACGATCCAGTGCTCGGCCCGGTGATGGTGGCTTTGCAGCGACAGGCTGGCGCCCGGCTTGACGTGGATGCGCTTCACCTGGAAGCGGTCGCGCAGGATCAGCGTCTCGAAATGGCCCCAAGGGCGGAAGTCGATCGGCAGCGATGTCGCCTGGCTCGCCCCCTTCTCCTTCAGCGCACTGACCGCCGTCTTTACGTCCTGCGCGCGGGACGCGTCGGCCACCAGCACCGCGTCGCCCATGGCCACCGCGATGATGTTCTCGACCCCCAGACCCACCAGCTGCAGCCCCGGCGTTTCCGAGCGCAGCAGCGAATTGCGGCAGTCGATCGCCGTCACGTCGCCCGAGGTCGCCACGCCGTCCGCGTCGGGATTGCTCAGCTCCTGCACGGCGGTCCAGCTGCCCAGGTCCGACCAGCCGCCCGAATAGGGCACCACCGACAGGGTCTCGGCCCGTTCCATCACCGCGTAATCCAGCGAGATGTCCTCGACACCCGCCCAGGCGCCGGGATCCAGCCGCAGGAAGCCCAGGTCCGCCTCGGCCTTTTCCACCGCGGCCTTGACCGGGGCAATCAGCCCCGGCGCATAGGTTTCGAAGGCGGCGATGATGTCCTTGGCGGCGAACAGGAAGATCCCCGCGTTCCACAGGTAGGTGCCGGCCTCCAGCATGGTCTGCGCGGTGGCCTCGTCGGGCTTTTCGACAAAGCCCTTCACCGGCGCGGCCTTGCCCGACCCGTCGGGTTTCGCATCCAGCTGCAAGTAGCCATAGCCGGTTTCCGGCCGGTCCGGCGTGATGCCGAAGGTCACCAGGTCGCCCCGCGACTTGACCACCTCGAGCCCGGCGGCCACCGCATCGCGGAACGCCTGCCCGTCGGGCACCACGTGATCCGACGGCGCCACCAGCATGATCGCGTCGGGCGATTTGGCCACCAGGTGAAACGCCGCGGCCAGCACGGCAGGCGCGGTGTTGCGCCCCTCGGGTTCGATCAGAACCGGGCCCGGGTCGATGCCCACCTCGTTCAGCTGCTCGGTCACGATGAACCGGAAATCGGCATTGGTCAGAACCGCCGGCGCCGCGAAGGACAGCGTCTCGCCGCTGTCATGGCCCGTCAGCCGCAGGGCCGAGCTCTGGAACAGGCTGGTTTCGCCCACCAGCTGGGTGAATTGCTTGGGGTAGCTCTTGCGCGACAGGGGCCAGAGCCTGGTGCCGGCTCCACCGCTGAGAATGACCGGGGTCACGATATCCATGGGGCTGAAATCTCTCCTGTCCGAAATGCGCCGGGGCATGACCCGGGCCGAAGATTCTAATGCCATCTGTATCCGCGCTCCGCGCCTCGAGATCAACTGCCACTCCATCTTCTACGCAGCGCTGAGCGAAAATGCGGCAGCGCGGCGCGACTTTCCGCACATGTTTTTTTTGGGACTCCCGGCCGGATGTTTCTCTGTTTAAGACAGATCCAACGCAGCCTGTGTCGGATAATACTGCCCCCGACGCATTGTCTCGCGGGCGTACGCACAAGGACGAAGTGATTTGCACAATGAATTTGCACAGTGAAATAACCCTCCCCGATGGTGTGGCACAGATTGTCGTCTCCAACGGCACCGTGCTTGCCAATATCTCATCCGATCTGCTCGAGCGCGGCCTGAGCCTCGGGATCGGCAGTGATCAGCTTCGTTTCGAACCGGTGGCGGACGGCGACGAAGGCCTGCCCGACCTGCTGGTCGAATTCCGCCCCCGCATCGACGCCGCCGACATGGTGCGCACGATCGAGCCCGATGGCATCCCCGTGCAGAAGCTGTGCGGCGCCTTCGTCAACAAGATGAAGGACTGGGCGCTGGCCAACCGCAGCACCGTGCAGCTGGCCCTGCTTCAGTCCGACCAGCCCTGCGAGATCGGGGTGAAGGCGGGCATCCACCTGCCGGCACATTCCACCCCGCTGGTGTTCCGCGCCGGACTCGCGGTGCACCGCGCCGCCGGCCGCCTGATCCTGCGGCTGCGCGACACGCGGACCGGCAAGACCGAGACCCGCAGCTTTCCCTTCGATCCCGCCAAGATCGGCGGCACCACGCCCGACAAGTACCTGCAGATCGAACACCGGATCCCGGCCAATTCCGCCGAAGTCGAACTGTCGATGGCGGTGGCCTTCGATTCCTTCCAGGGCACCGAGCCGAACCAGGCCTCGTTCTTCTTCGTCGCCGATCCGCACGTGGCCCATGTCAGGACCTCGGGCCTGGAAATCCCCGGCGCCTTCGTTCTCGAAGGTCCGGCCGGCGATACCGGCAGCTATGTCTGGGCCCAGGCAGAGATGCCCGCCTTCCTCAGCGACAGCGCCGTGATGACGCTGCTCGACGGCGAGGCCTCCTATCCGCTGATGAGCGGCTCGGGGCGGCGGGTGCAGGTGACCGAGAACTACGGTCACACGATGATCATGACCGCCTCGGAAGCGGGCACCTACCGGTTCCTGATCGACGGCAAGTTCGCCTTCAACCAGCACCTGGGCCCCGATCCGGCGGCGATCCGCATGCCGGCGGCCTATCTCACCGGCGCCACCCGCTGGCTGACCGTCACCGACGAGGCCGGGACCGAACAGCTGTACGCCGACGTGGTGCTGCTGCCGCGCATCCTGACTCCGCATGACGTGCTGCAGGCCGAAGGCTCCGCCCCCTTCCCCGGGCCGATCTTTGCCGCCGCCAGCCACCGCTACGCGGCGCTGCGCGCCCAGCTTGCCGCCGGGCTCACCCCCGAACAGCAGGCCCAGGTCGCCTTTTGCCTGGACGTGGTCGAAGGCGGCTACGGCAACGTCAAGCTCAAGCCGCTGACCTTCCCCGAACACGACGCCCCCGACGTGTCGATCGTCATCCCGGCCCACAACAAGGTCGAAGTCACCTACCTGGCGCTGGCCTCGCTGCTGCTGGCCCACAACGACGCCACCTTCGAGGTGATCCTCGTCGACGACGCCTCGACCGACAAGACCGCCGAGATCGAGGAAACCGTGTCCGGCATCACCGTCATCCACAATGCCCAGTCGCAGCGCTTCATCCGCGCCTGCAACGCCGGCGCCGCCCAGGCGCGGGGCAAGTACGTGATGCTGCTGAACAACGATGTCGAGGTCACCAACGGCTTCCTCGACGCGCTGATCGACGCCTTCGCCCGCTTCCCCAAGGTGGGGCTGGTGGGGTCCAAGCTGCTGTATCCCGACGGGCGCCTGCAGGATGCCGGCGGCATCATCTGGGGGTCCGGCAACCCGTGGAACTACGGCAACGGCCAGAACCCCTGGGATCCGCGCTTCTGCTATGCCCGCCAGGCCGATTACCTGACCGGTGCGGCGCTGATGACCACCAAGGACATCTGGGACCAGGTCGGCGGCCTCAGCTCCTACCTTGAACCGATGTACTTCGAGGACACCGACTTTTCCTTCAAGGTGCGCGAGGCCGGCTACCGGACCTATTTCGTGCCCTCCTCGATCGTCTACCACTTCGAGGGCATGACGAGCGGCACCGACACCTCGTCGGGCTTCAAGCGCTTCCAGGAGGTCAACCGGCCCAAGTTCAAGCGCCGCTGGGCCGCCGCCTACGCCGGCTTCGGCGAACAGGGCGTGAAGCCGGACCTGGAAAAGGACCGCGGCATCACCGGCCGGGTGCTGTTCATCGACTATGCCACGCCGCGCCCCGACCGGGACGCGGGATCCTACGCGGCGATCCAGGAAATCAAGCTGGTGCAAAGCCTTGGCTACAAGGTCACCTTCATGCCCCGCAACCTGGCGCACCTGGGCTCGTACACCGAGGAACTGGAAAGGATGGGGGTCGAGATGGTCTATGCCCCCTTCCACCTGTCGGTGGACGAATATCTGGAACAACACGCCCGGGATTTCGACGCCTTCTACATCACCCGGTTCTACGTCGCCCGCGACGTGATCGCCCGCCTGCGCCGCCTGGCGCCGCAGACGCGGATCATGCTCAACAACGCCGACCTGCACTTCCTGCGCGAACTGCGCGCGGGGCTGGCCAATGACGATCCCGCCCGGATCGAAGCGGCCCGCCAGACCCGCGAGATCGAGCTGGACGTGATGACCCAGGCCGACGTGGTGCTGTCCTACAACGACACCGAACACGCGGTGATCCAGTCGCATACCGACGGCGCGGTGAAGCTGGCCAAGTGCCCCTGGGTGGTCGAGATGCCGAGCGGCGTGCCGCCGCGCGAAGGCCGCGCCGGCCTGTCCTTCCTGGGCAATTACCATCACCACCCCAATACCGAGGCGGTGCAATGGTTCGCGCGCCAGGTGATGCCGCTGCTGCACCCGCTGCATCCCGAGCTGGAATTCATCATCTACGGCTCGGCCATGCCGGACGACGTCAAGGCGCTGGCCAGCGAGCAGATCAAGCCCGAGGGCTTCGTCAAGGAGATCTCGGATGCCTATGACCGGCACCTGGTCTTCGTCGCGCCGCTGCTGTCGGGGGCGGGAATCAAGGGCAAGGTGCTGGCCGCGCTGGCCCAGGGCGTGCCCTGCGTGCTGACCCCCACCGCCGCCGAGGGTATCGGCGTGCGCAACGGACATGACTGCATCATCGCCACCACCCCCGCGGAATGGCGCGACGCGATCGACGCGCTGGTCACCGATGCCGACCTCTGGCACCAGGTGTCGCAGAACGCGCGGGCCTATGTCGGCGACAGCTTCTCGTTCGAGACCGGGCGCACCATGATGCGCGCCGCCTTCGAAGCGGTGGATCTCTACTCGCCCGAACTGTGATCCGCGTATCCTGTCTCCGGCGGCCGCCCCGGCAGCCCCCGGAGACAGGACATCGCACCGGACATACTGGCTTCCCGGATATCATTGACCCGGACATGACAAAGGCGCCCCTTGGGGCGCCTTCTTTCGTGATCAGATACGGGATCAGGCAGGACCTGGCAGGCCGGTTCCCGGCCTGCGCCTCCCGCCCGGCAGGTTCAGCTGCCCGGGGCGGTGGTGGTGGTCGTCGTCGTCGTGGTCGAGCTGTCACCGTCACCGCCCGAGGCGATCACGACAATGAGGAAGCCCGCGGCGGTCACGCCGACGATGGTTCCTGCGCTCAGTTCGTTACCACGTCCCGACAGGGGCGCCGGCACGTTCGGCGACGGAGCAGGCGAGGGGGCCGGCGTCTGAGCGGACGCCACAACAGGCAGCGTCGCGATCATCGTGGCGGCAAAAACAGCAGCAATCGTCTTCATGCTCCGAAACTCCTAAAGGCATGGTTAACTAAACGTTAACGTACGGCAGCACAAATCTCAACGAGATCTGTCGCTCCGTGCCCGGAAAAAGGCAGCAATCGGCAAATTTGCTCCATCACAAGGCGAAAAGGCAGTCGATGCACGGCAAGGAGACACCGTCATCGGGGGCAGGGTCATGCCCTGCCCGCCAATAGTCACCCGGTCGCGGCGCCAGGCGCCGCGATGCCACCTCAGTTGGTGGTGGTGGTCGTGGTGGTCGTGGTGGTGGTCGAGCTGTCGCCGTCGCCGCCCGAAGCAACAACCACGATCAGGAAGCCAGCCGCGGTCACACCGACAACGGTGCCGACGCTCAGGCCGCCGATGGTGTTCGCCAGCGGGGCCGGAACGTTCGGCGACGGGGCCGGCGTCGGAGCGGGCGTTTGCGCAGCTGCGGCAAACGGAAGAGCTGCAACAGAGGCAGCGGCGAACAGAGCCGGGATACGTTTCATGCCCTATTTCTCCTTTGAATACGATTAATTACCCACCTAGCGCGGCAAATCCTAATTTTCAATTAAAAGGGTCCCGCGCAGCCCGACGTGGCCGATTTTTTCCGCTGCGCTGCAGAAAAACGGCCATTTGGGCAACACCGCTCACTCATGGGGTGAGCTGCTGGACCGTGATGTAACCTATGTTTGGGCCAGCCCATTGCCGCGACCGCCAGACGGTCGAGCCCCGCGAATCGACCCAGAAATCGTTCACGATCGAACCGTCGTTCAGCTCGCAGGTTTCACGCAGGTGGCGCGTGGCGTGGCGGCGTTCCACGATCACGATGGTTTCCGACCCCAGGTTGTCGACCGCGCAGACGAAGTCCATCGGCACCGCCTTGTTGTCGAGCGCGCTGTAGATCTGCCGCTTGGCCCCCTGCCCCGTGCCCTTGCCGCGCAAGGTGGCAAGAATCGGCCCACCCTGGGCCGAGATCATGTCGCCGCCCAGGCCGCGGGTGCCCACCAGCACCCCGTCACGCAGGGTCAGGGTCACGTCGTTCTCGGTCCGCCAGACCAGAAGCCGCCCGCCTTCTTCCCCGGCCTGCGATCCGTTGCGCTCGGCCGCGATGTAAAGGAAGGCCTGGCTGCCGGTCTTGTCGACCTCGGCCTGGATGAATTCCCCGTCGATCGTGTTCAGAACCGCGCGGGTCAGCTGGGGCTGGGGCGCGGCATCGCCGCCGCCCACCCCATCCACCGCCCGGCCCGCGGCCGACCGGATGGCATCCAGCGTCTGCAGCGTCGCGCCGGTCTCGTCGCCGCGGTTGGTGCACCCGGCCAGACCCACCAGCCCCGCCAGGGCCGGCACCAGAAGAAAACGATAAGCGGTCATTGCCAGAACCTCACCGACTGGTCGTCGAGCGCCCTGCGATGGGCCGCCCGGA
Source organism: Marinibacterium anthonyi (assembly GCA_003217735.2). GTDB lineage: Bacteria > Pseudomonadota > Alphaproteobacteria > Rhodobacterales > Rhodobacteraceae > Marinibacterium > Marinibacterium anthonyi. The sequence goes on from CP031592.1 coordinate 41,045, forward strand.
TCTGCGGATAAAGCCGGCCCGGCACGTTCAGCTTCTGACCGCCGTCGCGGGTGATGGGCGTGATCGTGGTGCCGACGGTCTGGCGGCTGGGTTTGCCCAGGATCCAGTTGACCGGCATCGTGAAGCGGATGCCCTTGTCGAACGACCCTTCGCCGAATTCCTCGGCCGAGACATCGGTGATCGTGAAGAAGGCGCCGATGCTCCATCCGTTGTCGAACATCCGGTCCAGCCCGAAGGTGCCGCCCCAGTCGCCGGCCAGGTAGCGCCCGACATCGACCTGGGCCACCAGGTTCGGCCCGAATTCGTAATAGGCCGAGGCATGGCCGGTGGCGATAGTGTAATCGTACTGGCCGAACCCGAACAGCTGGTCCTGGTCCCGCTGGGCCACGTAGTTGGCCTCGATCCCCAGGCCAAGCGGGCTGTTGACGGGTTTCCACAGCAGTTCGGTCGAAAGCCCGCCGAACATCTGTTCCAGGTAGCCGAAGGTGGTGCGCGCATAAAGGTTCGCACCCGGGCGCCACTGCTTGGCGACATAAAGATTGCGCATGGTGAATTCGTGCCTGGCGTATTCCGCCCAGTCCGAGCGCACATGCGGCAGCACCGAATTCGACGGCCGCCCGTCATCCAGGTCGCCGAACAGCTTGTAGCGCAGCGATCCGGCGACGATCCAGCCGGGCGCCGGCAGGTAGGTACCGTTCAGCTCGGCGCCGACATCCAGGCGGATCGGCGCGTCGGGGTCGAAGTAGCTGGGCTGGAAATAGGGCTGCAGCGCATAGGTGAAGCGCGGATACAGCTCGTCGTTCAGCGCCGCGTCGGGGCTGAGAGGCGGTGGATCGGAATAGCCGATCAGCGCCTCCATCGAGGCGGTCGAATCGGTTTCGAATTCCACCACTTCCAGGTCCGATCGCCGGATGATCGCCCGGTTCAGCGCCATGCCGCCCGATTGCGGCACGATGTAGAAGGTCTCGACCGACGGCGGCAGGGTATTGGCCATGGCGCGGGCGACCCGGCCGATGGCGTTCATGTGCGGCCAGTAACGGCGGTTGAAGAACCGGACCTCGGCCTCGTGCGCGGTGATGGTCAGCGATTCGACCGTGATCCCCTGGGGATCCAGCACGCCGATCAGGGTGTCGCGCAGCGCCGGCGAAACCGACCGGTCGCCCGCCCAGGAGGTGCTCCAGGCTTCGGGGTCGGTGCGCGGATCCTGGCGCACCAGCACCGGATCGGGCGCCGAGATCACCACCGGCACGGCGGGCGCGCGCGGGTTGGCCTGGATCTGGATGCTGAAGCCGACTTCCGAGCCGTACATGTAATAGCCGCCTAGCCGGATCGAATCGCTGAGCTGGTATTCGACGCCCAGGTTGATCGGCGACTTGCGGTCGAGGATCCCCATGTCGTCGACCTCGGTCACGTAGGCGTCCGAGGAATATTCGATCTTGAAGCCCAGCTTCTCGTTGGGCTGCCATTCGATGCCGCCGAAGGGGGCCATGGGCCCGCGGAACCACTGGTCCCAAGCCAGCTCGCCACCCGTGGAATTCGGGTTGTAGGACGGCCGGTCGCCGTAGCCGCCGATCGATCCGTAGGATCCAAGCCGCCCCCAGCCCATGCCGCCGGTGACCTTCACCGTGCCGCTGGCGCCCAGCCGCGACGGCGGCAGGGCAAAGGTCTTGGTCGCGGCGATGAATTCGCCCGCCGAGATGCCGGTCCCGACGAAATCCTGCAGGCCCAGGGTGACCGTGGGCAGATAGTCGCTTTCCTTCAGCAGGCGGAAGCGCAGGTCGAAGCTGCGGTCGTAATAGGTGTCGAAGCCGGCAAAGTTGGCATTGGCGAAGGAATTGTAGCGGAAGCTGGCCGAGACCCAGGGCAGGCCCTGGAAGGTCAGCGTATAGCGGCCGATGCCGCCGAACCAGCCGACGCCGACGTCGATCTGTCCGTCCGGCTGCGCCTCGCCCGAGGGCATGTCGATCAGGCCGGCGACCCCGTATAAGTTTAGCGTCGGCCGGCCGGGATAGCGGGCGACGGTCGGCGCGGCTTCGGGATCGACCGGGCCGGTCACGTATCCGGCGGCGGTCTGCTGGGTCCAGCCCTGCGCCAGGGCCGGGCCCGAGAGGACCGGCGCCAGAAGCAGGGCCAAAACCGGGGCCAGAACCGGTGCAAGCACCGGGGCCAGGGCCGGACCGCCGATGCGTCCCGCGTTTCCGACGGCACCCCTCAAGATGCCTCGTCCCGGCTGAATGTCGTTGCTCACCACTGCCTGCTGCCCCAAGTCTGTTGTCTTGTCTTAGACCATGGGCCCCCGGCCCCGATCAATTGCCGCCCCCCGGGTTTTGCCCCGGGCCGCGGAAAAAATCCGACCCTGCGGCCTTCCTGCCGCGCTTTCGCGCGGGACCCGTCGCCGGGTCATGTCACGGGACATGCCACGAGACATGTCACGGGAAATTCGGGGGCCCGGACGCCGGCCCCGGACGGGATGATCAGGAGGTGAGACCGGCGGTGGCCGTATCGGCTTCGCCGAAGCGATAGCCTTCGACCCAGCGCACGACCACGGCGCGGGCCGCGTCCTCGTCGCTGGCGGCCAGCGCGTGGCGCAAGCTGCGCAGGACCGAGGCGACCTCGATCTCGGACAGCTTTTCCTCGCGGGCGCAGAAGATCTTCTGGTGCCGCGTGCCGATCAGGTCGCCGGTGATGGTCAGTTCTTCTTCCAGCTTCTCGCCAGGGCGCAGGCCGGTGATCTCGATCTCGATGTCGCCCTCGGGATTGACCTCGTCGCGGACCGTATAGCCGGCGCTTTCGATGACCTGGCGGGCCAGGCGCAGGATCGGAACCGGTTCGCCCATGTCCAGCACGAAGACCTCGCCGCCCTTCGCCTCGGCCCCGGCCTTCAGCACCAGCTGCACGGCCTCGCGGATGGTCATGAAATAGCGCTTCACCCGCTTGTCGGTCACGGTGACCGGGCCGCCGCGGCTGACCTGTTCCTGGAACAGCGGCACGACCGACCCCGAGGATCCCAGCACGTTGCCGAAACGGACCATGGTGAAGACGGTGCCGGTAAAGCGGGTGGCCAGGTCCTGGATGACCAGTTCGGCCAGGCGCTTGGACGCGCCCATGATGTTGGTGGGCCGCACCGCCTTGTCCGAAGACACCAAGATGAACCGTTCGACCCCGGTCTCGGCGGCTTCGCGGGCCAGCGTCTGGGTGCCGAAGACATTGTTGGCCAGCCCGGGAAGCGGGTTCGCCTCGACCAGCGGGACATGCTTGTAGGCGGCGGCGTGCAGGACGACCTTCACGTCGTGATCCGACAGCACCTTCTTGACCTGGCGCGGATCGGTGACCGATCCCAGCACCGGCACCAGCTTGATGCGCGTGCCCTCGACCAGTTGGCTGAGTTCCTGGTGGACGGTGTAAAGCGCCAGTTCGGACAGCTCGTAGAGCACCAGCTTGGCGGGCCGGCAGGACAGGATCTGGCGGCAGAGTTCCGACCCGATGGACCCGCCCGCGCCCGACACCAGCACGGCGCGGCCGCGGTAGCTGTTGCAGGCGGCGCCAAGGCTCACGTCGCAGGCGGCGCGGCCCAGGAAGTTCTGCGGCGCGACAGGCGCCAGCTTGTCGATCAGCGCCTCTTCCCCGATCAGCTGGGCAAAGGACGGCAGCGCCTGCACATCCAGCCCCATCTTCTGCAGGTGACGCGCGATCTGGGCCTGCTTGGGCTGGGACAGCGACGGCATGGCCAGCAGCACCCGGTCGACGCGACGGTCCTTGACCAGTTCGGCGATGCGGGCGGGCGGGCAGACCGGCAGGCCGGCCAGCATCATGCCCTGCAGCGACGAATTGTCGTCGACAAAGGCCACGGGGTCGATCGTGTGGTGGGTCTTCAGCGCGGTGGCCAGCTGGGTGCCGGTGGTGCCGGCGCCATAGATCAGCACCCGGCAGCGCGGTTTGGCCGAGGTATAGATCGCCATCACCACCTGGTAGAGCACCGCGCGCGTGATCACCGCGAAGAGGAAATAGATGATGCCGAACATCACGTGGGTGCCCGGCGGGAAGGGCAGCGTCCACAGCGACGACAGCACCGCCGAGGCGCCCGCGGTCAACAGCGCGAAGATCGCGGTCAGGCCGATGGCGTGGCGTTCATAGGAATTCAGCTGGATCTGCGGGATGCCCAGCCACAGCGACAGGCCGGCCGCGGTGGCCACCAGGTAGGGCAGGATCGGACCCGTGCGGGCCAGCGCCGCCACCGGCGTCATGGGCAGGGACTGGACGACAAAGGTGAACAGCAGGGCCAGCGGGATCAGGGCAAGATCGATGCCGAGAAAAACGTACCCTTTCTGGCGGCGGGTCAGGGTGTTCAGAAAACTCAGCATATTCAGGTCTCTGCCCCCGGGGTCTTCGCTGGCTTCCCTATGCGCCTCATAAAGGGAAGCAGAAAGACTTCGATTTTAAAAACGAGCTGGCGATGCAGCAAAAACAAGCAGGTGTACAAATAGCACGCAGAATATGCATACCCCAAGTCGAGATATCAGCCAAAGGTTAATTGTGCGCCTGCAGCATGCCGCCCGCCCGGCCCGGATATTTGGGCGGAACCTTGCCGATTTCTGCCCCAATTGCCGTGGGTTGCCGCGCGGACTGCCTGAAATCCCAGCCCCGCGAATACTAGCCCCGCGCGGTCCGCGCGCGGGCCGCGCTGGCCATCCGGTCGATCGTCGCCCGGGTGGCCCGGCGCATGTTGTCCTCGTAGGCCTCGATCGCCTCCTCGAGATCCTCGTAAAGCGTCGCCTTGCCGCCCTCGAGCACCACGCCCATGTCGCACAGCTCGCGGACGGTCGGCATGGAGTGGTTCACCATCACCGCGCCGGAATGCTTCATCCGCGCCAGGAAGACCGCATTGGCCTTGTCCCTGAACGCCTTGTCCCCGGCCGCCGTGGTCTCGTCCACCAGGTAGGTGTCGAACTGGAAGGCCATCGACAGCCCAAACGCCAGCCGTCCGCGCATCCCCGTGGAATAGGTCCGCACCGGCATGTGGAAATGCTCGCCCAAGTCGGCGAATTCCTCGACAAACTCCCGGGTTTCCTCGGTGTCGGCGCCATAGACCCGGGCCACGAACTTGACGTTCTGCGCCCCGGTCATGTCGCCGCTGAACGACCCGGCGAAGCCCACCGGCCAGGACATCGACCCGGTGGAGATGACTTCTCCGGAGGTCGGCGGCACCAGGCCCGACACCATGTTCAGCAGCGTCGACTTGCCGGTGCCGTTACGGCCTAGCAACGCCACCGTGCGCCGCGAGGGCAGCACCATGTTGAGATCCTGGCAGATCACCTTCTCGGCTCCCCCGGTCCGGTAGATCTTGGTGAGGTTGCGGAATTCGATCATCGCCCCGTATCCGTCGCCTTTCCCGCCTCAGCGGCGGTCCCGCAGGGCATAGGCCGCCAGCATCAGGAACGCCCAGGCCATGAACAGGAACAGCGTGATCACGGCGAACGTGTTCATCCGCTGCGGGTATTCCGCGCGCTCGGCCCGCGTGGGCGGCACGTGGGCGGCCAGGTAGCGGCTTTGCCGGCGGGCCTCGGCGCGGGCGGAATCATAGGAGGCCCGGGCCGCGGTATAGGCCTGCTCGGCGAATTCCTGGTCCACCGCCAGCGCTTCGTACTGGCCGACCAGATCGGCCACGGTCGAAGACTGCTCCGCCTCGCTCTCGACCCCGATCACCGAACGCTCGTTGGCGATCTGCTTCTCGATCGCCTGAATCCGGCGCTGGGTCTGGCCGATGCGGGGGTCGCCGTCGCGCGCGGTGTCGTTCAGCAGCTGCAGGTCGATCTGGGCCTGGGCCAGCTCGGTTTCCAGCGCGCTGATCAGGCCCGACTGGCTCTGGCTCTGCAGGGTCGGGTCGATGATCTGGGTGCGGTTGCGGAAGGCCTGAAGCTTGACCCTGGCTTCCTTGAGCTGCTCCTGGGTCTCTTCCAGTTCTTCGCGGGCATAGCCGATGGCATCCTCGCGCGCGATGGCCGAGAGCCGGTTGATCATCGCGCTGCTCTCTTCGTAGATCGCCTCGGCGATGGCCGTGGCATCTTCGGGATCGAAGGCCAGCACGCGCAGGTCCATCAGCCCCGAGCTGCTCTCGTAGTAGATCTTGACCTTGCGGGCCCATTCCTTGGTCAGGTCCTCGATCGTGCCGCCGCCGGGATAGACAAAGACCGGGTCCTGCTCGACCCCGGGCCGGGACCAGATCTCGCGCAGGTTCAGATCGGCGTTGACCTTGGCCACCAGCTGCTGGCTTTGCAGGAATTCGTAAAGGATGTCGGTATCGGACGAACTGGACCCCGACAGGTCGGACATGCCGAAAAGGCTCTCGATCGACGAGCCCTGTTCCTCGGTGCGCACCGAGAAGCCCACGTAGGAGGCATATTGATCGACGGCCCGTTCCCACAGGTACCAGGCGGCCAGGGCCGAGGGCAGCACCACCATGAAGACGAAGCTGGTGACCAGCATGTAATGGCGCCGCTTGGCGGTAGCCCGCCGCACCGGCGGGGCGGCGTTCTCGATGGCTTCGGCCTTCTGGGCCTCCGCCTCGGCCCTGGCAAGTTCCCGCTCAGCCTTGTTGGTCTCGGCCATGGCCCGGGCTTCCTGGCGGGCCTTCAGCGCAGCCTCGGCCTCGGCCCGGGCGGAAGCCGCGGCCGCGCGGCGTGCTTCCGCCCGCCCGAGCCGGTCGGACCGGTTCCCGGAGTCGTCTGAATCCGGATCGAAAGCCGGATTCTGAGAAGCCTCCCGCCCCTCTTTTCCAGTGTCGCGGCCTGTATCGGCCTCGGTTTCGTCTCCAGTTTCGTCCCCGGTCGCGGCACCCGCCTTGGCGGTTTCGTCGTGTTCGGTTTCGGCCCCGGTCTGAGCAGCCCTGCGGGGGCCGGCGGAAGAGGATGCGGTCAAAGAGGCGCTCCGGGCTGACAAGTCATTGTATGAATGGACGCCATGCTACATAAACGCAGCAGATTTTTTCAGCAAGTCGGCAACGTCCGGCGGTCCTTTTCCGCAGACCGCCGGCCCGTCCAGCCCGACACCATCCGGAATCGTCCTCCTTCATGACGGCCACGCCCGACACCTCGACCTCCTCCCCGATCCCCGACGACTACATCCCGCCGCCGGTGGCCATGGCCCCGCAACCCAGCGTCAACCGCCGCTTCGCCACCTGGCGGACCATCATGGCGCTGATCCTGCGCGAGATGTCGACGACCTACGGCCGCTCCCCGGGGGGCTATGCCTGGGTGATCCTAGAACCCGTGCTCGGCATCGTTGTCCTGACCGCGATCTTCTCGGCCGGGTTCCGGACCCCGGCGCTCGGCAACAACTTCGCGATCTTCTACGCCACGGGCCTGGTGCCCTTCCAGATGTACTCGGGCATCGCCAGCAGCGTCTCCGGCGCACTCAAGGGGTCGCGCTCCCTGCTGGCCTATCCGGGGGTGACCTTCATCGACACGCTGCTTGCCCGGTTCCTGCTGACGACCCTCACCCAGGCGCTGGTGTCCTACATCGTGATTTCCACCATCCGAACCCTCTACGACACCCAGACCGTGGTCGAGTTCGGGACCGTGCTGACCGGCTACGCGATGGTCGTCTGCTTCGGGGCCGCGGTCGGATTGCTGAACGGCTTCCTGTCCATGCGCTACGAACTCTGGGGGCGCGTCTGGTCGATCATCACCCGGCCGCTGGTGCTCCTGTCGGGGGTGATCTTCCTGTACGACAACATGCCCGAACCCTACCGGGGCTGGCTGTGGTGGAACCCGCTGGTCCATTGCATCGGCACCATCCGGTCGGGCTTTTACATCCATTACGACGCGCTCTATGCCAGCCCGCTCTATGTCTTCATCGTGTCCGCCATCGTCGGCGTGACGGGCATGCTGTTCCTCTCCCGCCACTACCGCGACCTGCTGGAGATCTGACGCCCATGGTCCCCGCCCGCCAGGACACCCGCCAGGACCCGGTGCGTATCCTGCTGGCCACCCGCAACGGGTCCCGGTTCCTGCAGGCCCAGCTCGACAGCTACCTGGCCCAGGATCACGGCGACTGGGCGCTCTGGGTGTCCGACGACGGCTCGACCGACGGCACCTGGGAGATGCTCGAAGCCTTCCGCGCCGCCCATCCCCGGCGCGAGATCGTGCTGAAACGGGGGCCGGGGCGCGGATCGGCGGCGAATTTCCTGTCGCTGATGTGCGATCCCGACCTGCCGGTGGGGCCGGTGGCCCTGTCGGACCAGGACGATGTCTGGAAACCCGAACGCCTGTCGGTGGGGCTTTCGGGGCTCGACCGGGCGCATCCCACGGTCTCGGCCGCCCACACGGTGGAAACCGATGCCGAGCTGCGCCCCACAAGGCGCAAGCCCCGCCGCCTGCCGCCACCGTCGTTTCACAACGCACTGGTGCAGAACATCCTGGCCGGCAATACGCTGACGCTGAACGGCCCGGCGCTGGTGGCGCTGCGCCATGGCGGGCGGCCGGACGTGCCGTTCCACGACTGGTGGATCTACCTGCGGCTGTCCGCGGTGGGGGCGCAGGTGCTCGTGCATGACGACCGCGTGCTCTTTTACCGCCAGCACGGCGGCCAGACGCTGGGCGCGCACCGCGGGCTGATCGCCGGCGCGCAGCGGATGGGCGCGCTGGCCGGCGGCCGCTACCGCGGCTGGGTGAAACAGAACCTCACCGCGCTGGTCACCCGCCCCGAGGGCGTCCTGCCGCCGCACCGCATCGCCGCCGAACGGCTGCTCAACGACCCGTCCCGCCTGCGCGCCCTGCGCGAAAGCGGCGCCCGGCGCTCGGACATGGCCGGTCGGCTGATCCTGCCGGCGCTGGCGCTGACGAAACGGATGTAAGGGGGCGCTGCCCCCTCTTGGCCTGCAGCCAATTCACCCCCGGGGTATTTCCGAAGAGAAAGAAGCAAGGGCGTGCCTGCTGCTTCTTTCTCTTTCCAAATACCCGGCCGCCGACCTGCCAAGGGCAGAACCGCCGGAGGGTCAGGCCGCGTCGTTCACGCCGAGCTTTTCCATCAGCTCCAGATCGGCCGCCACGAAATCCTTGAGCGCGGCGCGCCCCTTGTCGGTGGCCATCCGGTTCAGAAGCTTCGGCCAGCGGCTTTCCGACCGCGCCATCGGCCCGGTGTTGGCATAGGTCTCGGCCACCGAGATCTGGGTCTCGAACCGGCCCGCGATGTCCCTTTCCAGCCCCGCCAGCCCCGAGATCGGGTAGATCCGGTCGATCCGCGCCGCGTTGGTCCGGGCAAGCTCCAGCCGTTCGGCCGGGGACAGGTCCTTCAGCTCGGCCCGCCCGCGCATCTTCTGGGTGGCGAAGTAGGAGATATAGAAATTGTCGTAATGGTCCCGGATGAAGGCGTTGAAATGATCAGGGCCGCCAAAGAAGTACTCCTCGGCAGACCGCTGCAGGATCAGCTTCTTGCCGTAGTTCTGCGGCTGGTTCAGGGCCTCGACGTCCAGCGCGTCAGCTTCCTTGAGCAGGTAGAAGTAGAACGATGCGATCCGTTCGCGCGGGTCGCGCAGCACGGTGAAGGTGAACCGCCCCTTGGGCAGGGTGCCCAGTTCGGTCCAGTCGAGATGGCCGGAATAAAGCGCATAGCCCGGCGGCATCTGCCTGGCGTCGCCCTGCGCCTGGGTGTGGGTGCGGATCGGGCTGACGTATTTCTTGCCCACCATGGTCGCCAGGGCGTGGTGGATGGTCTGGCCCGCGGTCTTGGGGATGTGCAGGAAGACGATCGGCGATTGCGCCGCCAGACTGGCGCCGTCGACTTTGGCGCCGGAGGACAGGGAAGGGATCAGGGACATCGGGAACTCTCCGGAAACGGGCCTGTGAGGCGCGGCGTCAGCTGCCGCGCAGGTCGAAAACGTCGGGCTTGAACTCGGGTTCGCCCTCCATCTGCAGCACGCCGGTGATGAACTGGTGCGGCTTGGAGGGGTCCAGGTGGGTCAGCTGCCAGGGCGCATAGCGCCACCAGCGGGCGCGCAGCATGCCCGAGACGATATTGGGGTCCACCCGCCAGCGCTTGATCGTGGCGGGGTTGCCCGCGACCACCGCATAGGCCGGCACGTCCTTGGTCACCACCGAATGGGCCGCCACCACCGCGCCGTGGTGGATCGAGACGCCGGCGGAGATATAGGCACCGTGGCCGATCCAGACATCGTTGCCGATATTGGTGATCTTGGCCTTGGTTGGCGGGCCTTCGTAGGTGAACTTGTAATTGTGGTAGTCCTTCGCCCCGGTGAAATTGTTGCCCAGCGAAAACAGCTGGTCCCCAAGGTAGAAGGCGGGCGAGGTCGAGACCCAGGTCAGCGGGTGGTTCTGCCGGCCGATCTGGACTTCTTCGCCGAACGAACAATAGCGCCCGATGCGCGCGGCAAAGCAATAGCCCGAGACCTGGTAGGAAAACGCCCCCAGTTCGATGGAATGTTCGTAATTGGTCCATTTCAGGCTGCCCGGCGCTTCCAGCACCGTGTGCCGCGGCAGGCCCACCTGGGACCCGCTTCCGCGCGGAAGAACCTCGATACCGGCCTGTTCCAGCCGCCGGATGGGAATGCTGATCTTGCTCATGTTGCGTCCGATACGTCAGCCGACCGGGCCTGGTCCGTGGTCAGCGGAACCGTGCTGCCGGCAATTTCCTTGGATGTCGCGGTGCCGTCGGGGTCGTCCTGGCCCGCCAACCCGGTTTCGCCCCGAAGCGTGTTCAGCACGTGGCTGGCCAGCCGGCTGTCGGCGTCGAAATGGATCGGCCGGCCGTTGTCGGCCTGCGCCACCGCGGCCCCCTGCGCCCCGATATAGAAGGCATAGACCGGAAGGCCCGTGGCAATCGCCTCGTGGGTGGTGAAAGAGAAGGTTTCAGGCCAGATCGAGGGGATCAGCCATTCTGTGATCCCGTACCTTTCGACCAGGTCGGGCAGTTCGTCCAGCGTGTAATCGCCATGCACCGTCACCGACGATGGCGGCATGTAGGCCGGGTCCACGTTGCCGATGATCACCACCTCCATCGTCTTGTCGGCCTCCACCATCCGGCCCAGGTCGGCCACCACGGCGGCCCCCTTCTGATAGCCGATATTGCCCAGCACGCCCACGGTGCGCACGCCGCCCGTCTGCGGCACCTCGATCACCGGCACGTGGGACAGCAGCCTGTGGGGCCGCAGCACCAGCTTGCCGGCATAGGCCGGATAGACCTGCGCCACCTGGGCATAGCTGTCGTCGGAAAACACCACGACCTCGTCCGCCGCCGCCAGCATCTTGCCCCAGGCCGCGCGCCAGCCCGCCAACGAGATCTCGTCGCCATTGGGCCGGATCACCGTGTGCGCCGGATCCGTCCGCCCGTCCAGCACCGGGCCGCGATAGCGCCCGTCCTGGTCCAGCAGGGTATAGGCCGGGGTCAGCGGGAAGAAGTCGTGGAAGAGGACTTCCATCGTGTCGCCGTCGCGCTTCAGATCCAGCAGGAATTCCGGCAGCACCGCCGGATCCGGATCGCCCACCGCGCAGGAATAGACCACGTGGCGCCGCCGGATCGGCTCAAGCAGGCGCTGGATGAACTTCCAGTCGTCGGTCATGCCGGCCACCCGGCCCGCATCCGACACGACTTCCAGCTGCCAGCGCGCCGGGCCGCCCACGCGCAGGATCACCGCGGGCCGCCCCTTGTCCTTCAGGTCGGCCTTGATCCGGCGGTCCAGGTACATCTCGGCCCCGCCGCCCAGGGCATGGGCGATGTAGATCGGGAAACCGGTCTCTTCCCCGGCCTCGCCCGGGCGGCTCATCGCCCAGGCGATCGACAGCGCCACGCGCGCCGTCACCAGCGGGTCGGCGGCGATGAAGGTCTGCACCTCCATGTCGTAGGGCGGATAGCGGCGCGATATCGTCTCGTTGTTCTTCTTGACGAGCTTCAGCTTTTCCTCGCTGCCAAAGCTTTCGCCGCCCCGGTGTTCGACGAAAAGCCCCGGCAGGCCGAGGTGCCGGCCGCCCAGGCGGCGGACCTTCTGGCACCAGTCGACCTCCTCGCCGTAGCCGCGCCCGAAGGAGGTGTCGAATTCCGGTTCCTTCTTCAGGAAGTCGATGTTCATCGCCATGCAGAAGCCCACGCCGGTGGGCGTGACCGACAGCGTCGCCTCGGGGTTGAAGGTCTGCGCCATCGCGTCCATCGCGTCGCCCTGCCCCGGTTCGATCACCGTGCGTTCGCAGATCGCGGGCACCGAAAAGATCTCGGCGTCGTTGGACATCGGCGTGACGGTGGCGATGTCCTCGTGCATCAGGATCGGGCGCAGCATCCGGCTGGCCCATTTCGCGGGCACGAAGGCGTCCGAGTTCAGCAGCAGCACGTGGTTGCCGCGCTTGATGGCCTCGGCAAAGCCCCGGTTGACGGAGGCGATGAAGCCCTTGTTCTGCTCGTTCAGCAGCAGCGTGATGCGGCCCGGCGTCCCGGCCTCCTGCGCGGCGACCCACTCGGTCAGCCAGGGGCGGACTTCAGGATCGGAGGAGCAATCCTCGATCACCACCAGGTGCCAGGGCAGGTCGGTGTTCTTCACCACCCGGGCCAGCACGTCGGGCAGCAGGGAAAAGGCGTTGTAGACCGGCAGCACGATGGTCACCGGGCAGGGTTCGGGCCAGTCGGCGGGCCAGCGCGGGTCCTCGAACAGCAGGCTTTCCATCGGCGCCGCCTCGGGCCGGGTTTCCAGGCCCAGGATGCGCTTGACCTCGGCGCGCGCCGCCGGATCGCCGGTGCGCATCGCCTTGATCGCATGGGGCGCGGCCTTCAGCAGCGCCTTGAGGAAACTCAGGAACAGGCGCGCGCTGTTGCGCTTCAGCCGCCAGCGGCTGATCGGGGCGCAATGGTGTTCGACCTTCTGCTGGCCGACCTCGGCCAGGATGGTAAACCGGCTGTTGCCATAGGGCTGCGTCACCTCGAACCCCACGCGGGGGGAAATCTTGTGCACTTCGGCGACGTCGGTGCGCAGGATGCCGGGGCGGGTCGTCACCCGGCCCAGGCCGGAAATCAGCGTGATCTTCTCGGCGGTGGACCAGCCGTAGAAGGTGACCTTGTCGCCATTCATCACCACCCGGTCCACGTGGCCGGTCAGCCGTCCGGTATCAAGCTTCTTCGTCTTCGGATCGGCATAGGCCCCGAAGGAAAAACCCGTCACGACCATGTGCCGGTGTTGCCGGGCATAACGCCTGAACAGGCCAAGCAATCTTGTGAACACGCTGCTGGATGCTCCTGTTATCCGTCCGGCCGCACGCCAAGGCGGCAGCCCCGACGGACCTAGCGGGAAGTGCCGCCCGTGTAAATCACCGCCCCCCCGCAAGAGGCCCCTGTGGCGCGCGGCCGCCACGCCTGCCTGCTGGCTGCGCGTCCCAATGCCCCCGATGCCCCCCCTGCGCCGCCATGCCGCTTGCCAGGGCGGGCCGGGCCATGCCAGTCACCGGGGATACGGCCGCCGGAGACCGGGATGAAACCCAACATCGTCGTCATCAGCATGGATGACGCCATCGCCTACTGGAAATACCGCCGTGTCTTCGGCAAGCGGCTGATGACGCCGTCGCTGGACGCGATCTGCGCCCAGTCCACCGCCTTTCACGCCGCCTATTGCCAGTCGCCGCTGTGCGGGCCGTCGCGGTCCAGCTTCATGTCGGCGCGCTCGCCCCATGACACGGGGGTCTTCGACAACCGCACCAGCATCTTCGACGCCCTGCCCGCGACCGAGATGTGGGGGTACCGGCTGCGCGAGGCCGGGTTCTTCTGTTCCTCGGGGGGCAAGGTGCACCACGGCTTCCGCCCGCTGCCCGAGGACGTGCACGACCAGCTTTACGACGACGAGCGCAAGCATTTCCGCATCGACATCCGCCTGCCCAAGCAGAAGGCCCAGGTGAAGCTGGGCGGCCATGCCGGGGGGCTGGCCACCACCGATCCCGACGACGACGGCTATTACTACGACGCCCATTCCGCCGCCTCGTTCCGCAAGTTCATCGACGGCTACGACGGCGACCGCCCGTTCTACCGCGAAGTCGGCTTCTTCGGGCCGCACGGTCCCTTCATCACCCCCCTGCCCTACAAGCAGATGTACCGCCTGCCGACGCTGCACCAGCCCAAGGACTGGGTCAGGGGATACGACAGGAACCCGTTTGCCGAAGCGCACATGAAGACCAACTTCAACGCGGCCAAGGTCAAGTACTGGAAGCGCAGCCTGCGCAACTACTTCTCGGCCTTCAGCCATGTGGATCATCACATCGGCGCGGTCTGGAAGACGCTGAAAGCCTCGCGCTTTGCCGACAACACCGTGGTGGTGATCCTGGCCGATCACGGCTTTCACCTTGGCGAAAAGGACCGGTTCCGCAAGACATCGCTTTGGGAACAGGTGGCGGGCGTGCCGCTGATCGTCCACGACCCCCGCCGGCCCGTCGCGCGCGAGGTCACCGACCCTGTCGGCCTGATTGACGTGGGCCGCACGGTGCTGGATTACGCCGGCGTGGCGCCGCTGAACAGCTACCGCGGCCTCTCGCTGCGCCCCCAGGTCGAAGGCCAGCCCGGCGATCCCGATCGCGTCATCCCCACCTTCCACCGGGGCAGCGTCGGCATCCGCAAGGGCGATTACCGCCTGATCCGCTACGAGGACGGCAGCATCGAATTGTTCGACATCGTCGCCGACTGGTGGCAGCTGAAAAACCTGGGCCGCGGCCACCCGGCTTTCCCGGGGATGATGGCCGCCCTGGTCACCAGCGCGGCCGACTATGGCCTGACCATATCGGATACCGTCTGACGCAACGCCCACTGCGCGGTGGCGCCACGATCCGTTCAGCCCACCGCGCTAGCCCTGTCGCCCAACACCGCCAGCGCGAGGGTGCACCCAATGGCAGAGACCTCTCCCACCCTTTCCCTGCCCTATATCCAACCGATCGTGTCTCAGAAATGGTGGAAATTGAAAGGCAGCGTAATCTCCGGGTCATTTGCAACTCACCCAACCGGCGGCGCCAACCGCCAGGGAGATGGTAATCCCCCCCGATCTTAAGGGGATGCGGACGTAGAATTTTCTCGGCAGGATGGACGAGGAGAGTCCGATGAAGAAGACACGTTTCACAGAAGCCCAGATCATGGGTGTGTTGCGCCAGATGGAGGGCGGTGTGCCTGCCGAGCTGTGCCGTGAGCATGGTATTGAACAGGGCGAACTAACAATCGCGGACTCCATGGGGAGCACGTCAGCCTCCTTTCAGGAATCTAGCTCTTCCGCTGGAGCTGCGCCTTGGTGATCGCACCGACCGGCCTCGGGAAACCCCTTGCCGTTGGCATTGAGATCCTCGTAAAGGCGCTTGAAATAATCATGAGCCTTGTCAGTGGGGCCGTATTTCTCAACATAATCCACGACTATGGCCTCAAGCTCTTCTCTATGTGACTTTCTCATCCAGTCATCCTCCGTAAGCTTTCGAACCATTCCAAAGACCGGTTAATGAAACGTTAACCCATCGTTGTTTTTGAAGACGCCTATCGACGCCACCCTCTACCGGGGCGCTGTTGGATAAATCAGCTTGCGAACGCAATCCCCCTTTACCCGGGCGCACTTATCCTGCGGCCACGGTCATCGGGATGCCGAGAGCCGTGACACGGTTGAGGACCGCCACCCGGATCTGGACCTCTGCCACCTGGCGTTCGAAGTCCCGGGGCATCAGCCGCTGGCCGAGCAGCTTCACGCAGTTCATTCACGGACCGGCAGGGTGTTTCTGCAGGAAACATCCCGAGAGGTTTCGTCTCGACCCTGCTGCGCCGGTGGTACCCGCTCCAGTTCCGCCAGAGCGCCCGGCCCAGGTGCTTCGATGCTCGCAGGATCTCGTTGCGTGCGCGAGCGCCTGCCGTGTCCGGCGTCCGGGGCCGGGCGTTTCGACGAGGTGGGATGATCGCTGCTGCTCCACGGGCCGCAATGGCAACATGGCAGGCGCGTGTGTCGTAGGCACCGTCAGCCGTGACGGTGGCGATGTCCTCGTTCGCCGGGATCTGGGCGAGCAGGTCCGGCAGCATCGGGGCGTCCACTGCCCGGCAGGCGCATGCGCAGCATGCTGCCGAGAGGGGCCGACATTGCCGGACGTGACCTCGACCGCACGGATCTCCAGCGTTTCCTCATCAATTCCAAGGTGGATCTTGCGCCATACGCGCCGCTTGGAGCCGCCATGCTTGCGCGTGTGCCACTCGCCTTCGCCTTCCCCCTTGATGCCGGTGCTGTCGACAAGCAGGTAAAGCGCGCTCTTGGAGCCGCGATACGGGATGGTCACGTCCAAGGTCTTCTGTCGCCGGGAAAGGGTGTTGAAGTCCGGCACGGCCCAGCCGCGTGCGGACAGCTCCAGTAGGCTCGCCACGAAACCAGTAGTCTGCCGGAGTGGCAGGCCGAGCAGGACCTTGATGGTAAGACAGCCCCGGATCGCGTTCGTCGGGGAATTGATTCCCCGGATTAATTCCTGATCCTCCTTGCCACCGTATGCCTGCTGGCGGTCGCGACGCCCGGAAGGCGCCGCTTCCCATTGCATGGAGGGATCGAACCAGACGGTCAGCGATCCGCGCTGCCTCAGCGCCTGATTGTACCTATGCCAGTTGGTGGTCTGGTACGTGGTCGTCGCCGGTCTGCTCATGGCCGCCAGCTATCATGCTGGATTCGCGCAGTGAATCCCCAGCCCCATTTGCGCAACAAGGCCCACTACAGGTGAAAGTCGCCGATCACAACGACAGGCAGCATGCCAGATTCAATGGTCGAATGGGGAAATACCACTTCCGCCTTATCAAGAGTCTCGAGTGTGAGAATCCCACGTTTTGCGCTGGCGCAGCTCTCCATCTCCTCCTGGTCCCCCACAAGCTTCCCGATTATTGTCACGTAGCCATGGGCCACTTGTCTCATAAGCTGATAATAAACCGAAAAACTTCCGCCTTCGATCGTCACAACCCCAGCACCATCAATTGTCGGACTAGCCATACTTCCTCAGCGGATGCCCCGTGCACTGCTCCCCAACCTTGGACCGCCGGAAGCTGGATTTTCCCGGCAGTCTGCACTGCGCCCCAACCCTGGACCGCCGGAAGCTGGATTTTCCCGGCAGTCTCACGATGACGGGCTGGTGACGCCATCGGGATAATGCATGGCAATCGGGACGTTGTATCCGATCGCGCTGTGAGGTCGGTCCTCGTTGTAGTGTCTACGCCAATCTTCCAGCTTTTCGCGGGCGTCGGCAAGGCTCATGAACCAGTGGGCGTTCAGGCATTCAGACCGGAGCCTGGGCGCCGCCACGGGCCTTGCCGGCGGCGCCGCCGTCCTGCAGGGCGCCATCGATGTCACCCCGGGCCGGCTGGCGCGGGCCGATCACGCCTACGGGCCGGGCAACCTGCTGGGAACCGTGTCGGAAACCGGCGGCACGCCCACCGGCGCGGTGATCGAACGGGGCACGGCGAATGGCGGTACCCACGTCCGCTGGGCCGATGGCACCCAGGTCTGCACCGCAGTGCTGTCGCTGACCCAGGCCGCCGTCAACCGGGTCGAAACCGCCTGGACCTTTGCCATGCCCTTCGCCGCCACCGGCGATCTTGTCGTGTCGGGGATGCTGGACGCCACCGGCTTCGCCACCACCGTCACCGGCCCCGGCATCGACGAGGTGCTGGCCCCCTGCGCCGTCAGCCTGACGGCCAGTGGCGCCACCGTGCGGATCTACCGGATCGCGGGCGGCACCGATTTCGTCGCCGGCGACACCGCCACCTGCCGGGTGACGGCGGTCGGCCGCTGGAGCTGACCGCCCCGGGCCCCCGCGGGGGGCCCGATACTTGCCTTCCCGGGCGGGTCTGGTAACCAAGACGCTGGATCCGCACTGTCCGGGAAAACGCCATGCCCACTGCCCTCTATCTTCACATCGGACACGGCAAGACCGGCAGCAGCTACCTGCAATCCTCGCTTGCCCTGTCGCTGCCCGCGCTGGAGGCCGCCGGCATCTGCTATCCGATCGCGCCTGACATCGCGCGCTCGGCCGCCGAGGGCAATATCTCGGGCGGCAACATCCAGGGCCAGCCGGGCGCCTTCGCGAAACTCGCGGCCTCGGGGCGGGTGGCCGCAGACCGGCCCTGCCTGATCTCGGCCGAAAGCCTGTTCTACTACATCCTGAAGCACCCGCAGCGCTTTGCCGAGGATCTCGCCACCCTGCGCGGCCCCGATTCAGGTCCCGATTCAGGCCCCGACGGACGGCCCGCGCCGGTGCACGTGCTGCTGTACCTGCGCGACCCGCTGGATCACGCGGTGTCCCATTACCAGCAGGTGGTGAAGCGCGGCAATTACACAGGCACCCTGGCCGAAAACCTGGCCACCTACAGGATGCCCGCCCTGACCCTGCGCGTGCTGAACAGCCTGCGCGAGATCGGGGCAGAGGTCACGATCCGCAACTATTCGCTGCACCGCAACCGGCTGCTGGCCTCGATGGAAGACTGGCTGGACCTGCCCGCCGACACGCTTGCCCCGCCGCCGGTGGGCCAGGTCAACCGCTCGCCCACCCGGGCCGAACTGGAACTGCAGCGCCTCGTCAACCTCTCGAAGGCGCAGCAAAGCTGGCGCGTGGTCTCGGACCCGCTGTGCAACAAGCTGCCCGAGATCCGGTCCGAACAGCCGCCGCTGGATCCCGCCGCGCTGGCGGAGTTCCTGGCCAGGATGGACGCCGAGATGGGCGCCGACGATTATGCCGCCGCCGTGCCCGAGGCCGAACGCCCCCGGGTCGGCACGCCACAGGATTTCGACGGCCGCTTCCCCGATCCCGACAGCCTGACCAATTACAGCTTCGACGCGGACCAGCTGCATGTGCTGGCCACCGCCATCGGCGCCGAGCTGAAGCGCGTGGACCACCTGCGCGAACAGCTCACCATGCTGCGCGCCCAGCTGGCCATGGCCAGGGGCCGGGCCCCCAGCGGCACCGAATAGGCGGCCAAACGGGAGGCCCTCTCACCCGCCCCCTCAGGCGCTCCGCTGCGCCGCGGCCAGGCGGTGGGTGATCCGGCTGACATGGTTCAGCCAGACCCGCAGGAAATCCTGCGCCGCCCCGTTCTGCTGCCCGTCGGGATGACGCGCCACCGCCGCGCGCATCCATTTCACCGGGTCGGGCGGCGCCGCCGCCAGGATCGCGGCGATCTCGTCCCGCCGGTCGGACACCGGCCCGATCGCATCGCTTTCAAAGAACGCCGCCGCGCCGATCTTGCGCATCTTGCCCAGGGCGTCGCGTTCCACCTGCGCCAGCTTCGCCGGCGCCGGCTTGGGCCGCGCCGCGCTGGTCTCGCGCCGTTTCGCGATGCGCGCCAGGTCCTGCTCGCGGTAGCCCTCGGGCACGTCCGGCGCCACGTGGGCCAGCGCCCGGCTCATCACCGTTTCCCAATCCGCCGTCAGCCGCGCCTGCGGCACCGTCAGGATGTGATCGGTCCGCGGCAGCTGCGCCAGCGCATGCAGCAGGATCAGCGCATCGCCGCAGGCGAACAGCGCGCCGCGCCCCCGCGGCCAGCTGTCATCGGGATCGGCCGCGCGCATCGCGTAGGACGCCGCGACCCGGTCCAGGCCACGCAGGCACAACAGCTGCGGCACCGGGCCCAGCTGGTCGTGCAGCGCGGCGAGGTTGTACAGGTAGGTCGGCGTCTTGTTGCCCCAGACCCGGATCTCGTCGCCCCGCGCCTGCATCGCCGTGACCTCGGCGACCGAGGCCGGGATCCACAGCGGATCGTCATGGGCCAGGAAATCGCGCGGCGCGCGGATCGTCCCGTGGTCGAGGAAGGTCGGAAAGACCTCGTTGCCGCAATGCACGCCGGGCACCGCCGACAGATAGGAGGCCACGGCCGAGGTGCCGCTGCGTGGCAGGCCCCAGACCAGGAAGTCCAGCCCGCGCAAGTTCGAATTGTCAGTCACCGGATCACGTCATCCCCTGCGCCACCGCCCCGCCCGCGCCCATCGACGCCGCGAGCAGATCGGCGGGATTGCCCTCCAGGCAGCGCCAGAAGCCGCCGCCGGGGGCCATGTTCTCGGGCGGGCCCATGACGATGGCGTCCAGGCAGCCCAGGTAGAAATCGTAGAACGCCGTGTCGAAGGCCGCGCGGTCGCCGCCCTTCTCGGCCACGGGGCCGGTTTCGACATAGATCTCCATCCGGCCGTCGTCGCGCCAGCGGGTGCCGAAGAAGAACACCGCCGCCTGCCCCTGCCAGGCCATCATCGCCGCCCCCTGCCCCAGCGCCAGGTCGCGGCCGCGGAAGCGGTGCGTCAGGCTGGCGCCGCCGAACCCGCCATCGGGCAGCAGCTGCACCAGGTGCGGCTCGCGCCGCAGGATCTTCACCGCCTTCAGGAAATCGGCCTGGAAATTGCCATGGGTGCCCAGGGTCTTTTCCCTGGGATGGGTCAGGTCGGTGGGCGACTTGGCGGAAATCCCGATCAGCGGCAGGCCGGCGTCCAGCATGATCCAGGGCGCCACCACCGTCAGCCCGGCATGGGCCGACACCAGCACGATCGACTTGCCCGCCTTTGCCGCGGCCACCAGCGGGTTGGGATCGGGCAGCACCATCAGCGCCTTGAGCTGGCCGGCCAGCGCGCGCACGGCCCCGTCGTCCGGCCCCCCCTGCCCCGGCTGCGGCCCGCCCGAGGCCGGCCAGGCATAGTATTTCAGGAAGGTCAGGTAATCGACGGCCGCCCGGCCCCAGTTCAGCCGCGCGGCGAACGCCTGCGCCGCGTCGCCCTCCAGCCCGCGTTCCAGCGCCAGCGACAGCACCATCCGCGGCGGCACCCAGTCGATGCCCGGCGCCGGCAGCGTCTTCAGCGCCTCGGCCAGGGTGGCGGGGACGGGGCCGTCCACGAAGACCTGGTGATCGGCGGCGATCAGCCCGGTCTGGTTGTGCATCCTCAGGTCCAGCAGGTTGCGCCGGATCTTCGACGGCAGCTCCGGGTCGGATTCCAGCCGCGTGATCAGCGCCATCAGCGATGTCGTCGCGCGCAGCTGTTCCAGCGCGCGCACCCAGAGGTAAAGCATCCTGGCATGGGTCAGCCCCGAGGCCGCGGACAGGTGGACGCATTCCACCAGCGCCCCGGCGTCATGCAGCGCAAAGACCGTCTCCAGCACCACCCGCCGGCGCGACCCGGGCCGGGCCAGCACCACCTTGGGCTTGACCCCGATATCCTGCCCGACGCGGTCCAGCCCCTGCGCCAGCGCCCCGGCCAGCCGCTGGCTCTGCTCGGGTCCCAGCAGCAGCGCCGGCTCGGCGAAACGGGTCGGCTGAATGTCCAGCTCGAAGGCGCCGAACAGGTCGTCCGGCCCATCCCAGGCCGATCCATTCCCCCCCGATCCATCCCCCCCCGGGCCGGCGATCCCCATGTCAGGCGCCGCCCGGTGTCTGGCCGGACGCCCCTGCCGGGTCCGGTTCGGCGAAATAGCTTTCGAACCCATAGCCCAACGCCTCGCCCACCGGGCCGCAGATCCGGCGGAAGGTCTCCTTGTCCTCGTCGCTCCAGTCGACGTCCGACAGCTTCAGGTAACGCTGCAGGTCGCGGTCGGGATCTTCGGACTGGGGACGGGCCGACACCAGGTAGCGGGCCATCGCGGCCTGTTCCTCGGCCGACAGCTCCAGGTAGGTGGCGATGCGCGCGGCGATCTCTTCGGGCATGGTGGCCAGGTCGTGGAAATCGAAGGCCAGGCAATTGCCCCGCAGCCGGTCGCGCACCTGCAGCCAGGCCTGGTTGCACGCGGCCCAGGCCTTGCACTGGTCGACAAAGGCCGTGTCCGAGAACTTCTTCAGCTTGGACTGGATGTTGTCGACATGACGGCGCGAACAGAAGATGAAGCGCGGGTCCTCGTGGTAGCGGTTCAGCATCGGCACGGCGCGGATGATGCGCGCGCTCGGCGTCTTGTCGATCAGGTAATGCGACCGCTTGCGTTCGGTCATGTAGCCTTCGTAGCCGCGGAACAGGTGGCGCAGCAGCGCATCCGCATCCAGCGTGTCGCGGGCATTGCCAAGCGGCGGCTTTCTCTGCTCGGTCCCGGCGTCGCTCTTCCGGCCTTGCCGCCGCAGCTTGTCTTCCCTGGTCGTCCGGGCGCCGCCGTAGCCGCGCACCGTGGACACGATCTGGCTCAGCAGCGGTTCGATATGGCTTTCGCCAAATCCGTTGTACCGGGTCTGGGCCACCGCGTTGCGCAGCGCCGATGTCCCCGAGCGGGACGAGCCCAGGATGTAGACGATGGTCTTGCGCCCCTCGACCTGGTTGACCCCCTGGAACTGGCGCGCCCGGCCACGCACCGCCGGTCTGGCCGGGATGTCCTGGCTGCTTTTCGGTATCGTCTCGGACATCGCTTCCTCCTGCAGGGCGCCGGTGCCGGTCCGGCCAGGGTCATCTTTCGGCTCTTCTTTCGTGTCGCACCCGGCCCGCCCCGTTACCGGTCCCCCTCCCGGGTTGGCTCCAGGACTGGCTCCAGCACCGGCTCAGAACCGGGCCCCAGGACAGGCGCGGGACCGGCGCGGAAGCGATCCGGGTCCGGTCATTCTGCAGGCACGGCGGTCCCGATGCCAGCGATGACCGCCTTGTGCGCCTCCCAGGCCTGGGTGACGGTGATCTCGTCGCCCATGCCGCGGGCCATCTTCTGCCACAGCTCGGCATTGCCGATGCAGGTTTCCATCAGCTGCGCCAGCTCGGTGTCCGATCCCGGCAGGAAGGAAAACCCGTTGACCCCGTCGATGATCCGGTCGCTCAGCCCCCCCGCGCGCGAGGCCAGCACCGGGCGGCGCGCGTCCCAAGCTTCCGACACCACCAGCCCGAAGGTCTCGGGCCAGATCGACGGCGTCAGTACCCAGTCGACCGAGGACATCAGTTCGAACACGTTGTCGCGGGAATAGGACCCGACCTCGGTCACGATCAGTTCCTCGGGGGCGTCGTCCAGCACCGCCTCGATCTTGGCCAGGTAATCGGCGGTGGCGTATTCCTTGTTGCCGCCGAACACCTTGATCTCGACCTCGCGCCCCGTCGCCTCGGCCACCCGGCGGGCGGCCTTCAGGCCCACGTCGATCCCCTTGGCGTCGACGAACTGGCCGAAGAAGCCGAAGACGTTCAGTTCGGGGCTGTGGGACGGCACGAAATCATCGGGGCGGCGGCGGTGGTGACCATTGGCGATGACGGTGATCTTGTCGGCCTCCAGCCCCCAGTCCACGTAGCGGTCCTTGAGGTACTGCGACGGCGCCACGAACTGGTCGACCATAGCAAAGGCCCGGCGGAACCCGCGGCGGCGCAGGATGAATTCGTCCACGTCGCGATCGGGGAAACAGCCGACGCATTGATCGGGCCGCGTGTCCTGGCAGATGCCGCCTTCGTGGTAACGATAGAGCTGGCCCTGCTTGTGACAGATCGGCAGGTATTCGTGCAGCGTGTAGATCAGCTTTACGTCCGGCAGGGTCTGGCGGATCAGGTCGATCACCTCAAGCCCCACCCACAGCGAATGGTGCATGTGGATGACGTCGGGCTTGTGATCCAGCAGGAAGTGCTTCAGCGCCTTGTTGCGGCGCGGGTCGTAGATGCGGTGGAAGAAATCGTCGAACCGCTGGCCCGGCATCAGGAATTCGGCATCCGTGTCCGGCAGCGCCGTGATCGACGACCCGGTCTTGGAATATTGCGGGAACATGCGGCCGTCGATGGCCGCCAGCATGACCGCGTCGATATCCGCATCCGCCGCCGCCGCGTCATGCAGGTCCTTGGCCACGTATTGCGCGCCGCCCTTCATGACCCGGGGATGATACAGCGAAAGGGTGAGAAATTTCATGTCCTGGCCTCAGAGCTTGGAAAGGTCGACGGCGGCCGGCGCCGCGAAGGGAGAGGCCGCGAAGCGGCGCGAATAGAAGGCCCGGTTCAGCCACATCACCGTGCGCAGCATCGCCGGCTTGGGCTTGCCCACGCCTTCCATGTGGATCCAGCGCGACCGGTCCAGCCGCACCGGCCGTCCCGCTTCCAGCATCTTGATGCAGAAATCGGCATCCTCGTAATAGGCGATGATGTAATCGGTGGGCAGGCCGCCCATCTCCTGGAACACCGCCTTGCGGATCCGCCACAGCGCGGCAGTGACCAGGATGCCCGTCTCCGGCACATCGGCCAGCGCCGCCTCGGTGGTGGCGTCGTCGTCATCCACGTGCAGGCTCAGCCCCTTGCCGTAATGCTCGACCCGCATCACCGGTTCGGCAAAGCCCTGGCGCGCATCCACCGCCTGGTCCGACGTGGTGTACATGCCCGAATGCATCAGCGATCCGTCGCCGTAATACAACAGCGCGCCATCCAGCCCCTCGCCCGGATCGCCGGTGAGAAAGGCGAACGCCTGGTCTTCCTGGCCTTCGGGCGGAAAGATGTCGGGGTTCATGAAGATCAGCGTCTCGCCGCGGGCCACGCCGGCCCCGTAATTGTTGCCCGCCGAAAAGCCCGAATTGCCCGAACACAGGTGCACCGACAGGCAGATGTCGTGCAGCTGGCTGAACGCCGCCAGCTGGGCGGTCAGCAGGTGCGTCTCGCCGGTATAATCGTTGGCCACCACGACCACCTCGACCGGCTGGCCCGCCAGCGCCGGCGCCAGGGTTTCCAGCTGCGACAGCAGCATCGTGGTCTCGCGGTAGAGCGTGATGATGATCGACCGGTCCACCGCGCGCTCAGCCCCGGTCTCGTAGAGCTTGGTAAAGTTCAGCCGGTCCAGGTACGACGTCCAAACCTGGGAAAACCCCGGCGCCAGCTTCTCGGTCAGCGGCATGGTCGCGCCCACGGGCCGGTCGGCCAGCACCGCGCAGGTCGACAGGGCGTCGGACATGAAGCTTTGCACCGACATCCAGCGCATCGCCTTGCTTTCATAGTATTTCTTGCCGTTCACCAGCACCATGACCTCGGAATGCATCCGGAAGTCGGGGATCTGGGCCAGGAACAGGTAGCCCGAGGGGCGTTCGAAATCGCCGATCACCTCGGCCACGTCCTGGCGGTGATACCAGCAGAAGCGGTCGCGCAATTCGCCGAATTCATACATCGTGTAGCCCACGACCAGCGTCACCGCGATACTGTCCGCCATCCGCCGGTCGGCCCAGCCGGAAATGCAGATGTGACCCTCTTCCGACAGCAGGACCTTCTCGACGCGCAGGTAGTCTTCCAGGTTCACGCCACGCCGTTCGGCGGCACCGTATTTCTCGTAATGCTCGCGCAGCGCGACCTCGTCGTCATTGCCGTAAAGCTCGGCAAGATCCGGGTTTGCTTCTGCGTAATTCCTGTAAAGAAACGTCGTCTTCATCAATGCCTCGCCGTCAGGGGCCGTCGTGCCGGTCTATGGGGTCTATGGATCCGGGGCTTCCCGGGATGCAAGCCAGAATGTACGGCCCTCCGCGAAACCGACCCGCACGAAATGGTCCAGTGCACTGCGAAAGGCGCCCTCGCGGATCGAACTCAGCACGTCCTGGTGGTTTTCCAGGTAGGCGGCGTTGTCCAGCGGCACCCGGTAGGGCATCCGCCCCTCGTAGATGCCGGCCATCGTGTAATGCGCCGCGGCATCGGCCAGCACGCCGCGCTCCACCGCCTCGCCCACGTCGGGATAGCGGTCGCGATACCATTCCTCGTCGACCATCTCGCCCAGGGCCAGCGCCAGCACATCGGCCAGAACGTCGCGGGGCAGCGCCACGGTATTGCCGTCAATCCGGGCATTCACCCGGATCCGGCGCAACAGCTCCAGCCGCGTGACCTCTGCGGTCCCGTCCTGCGTCCCGGCGCCAGTTTCGTCCCGGCTTTCGTCCGGGGTCTCGTCCGGCAGGTCTCCCCGGGCGCTGTCCTGTACCTCTTCGGTCATCTCTTCTCCCTCAAGCAAGGCCCGGCCTTTCTAGCAGGGAACCGGGTTTCGCAAAACAGATCCCGCCCCGCCGGCGGGGCGGCAAGCGCGCCTGCGGCAATCGTGGCACAATCGGCGCAGGAAGCAGCCCCCCGGCCCACAGGATCCGTCCATGGCCTACAGGTTGTTGCTCCAGCCCCCGCCCTCAGGCTATGGCTGTTTCGACGGGGTCTGCCGGCACGGGGCGGGACTGGCGGAAGAGAACGGGAAGATCCATGAAATTCATACACCTGCACATTCCGAAAACGGCCGGCACCTCGCTGCGCGAGAGCCTGGCGGCCGCCCATCCCGAGCTGGTGATCAAGGGGATCGTCGATGCCGTTCCCGACAGCGTCGGGCCCGAGGTCGACGTGGTGTCGGGGCACTTTTCCCACGATGACGCGATGCGCTTCGGCGACCAGGTGGTCACCGTCCTGCGCCACCCCGTCGACCGGTTCGTGTCGATCTACTACTTCTGGCGCGAACTGTACGAAAAGGACATCGAACGCACCCGCAAGACGACGGTCGCCCATTCGCTGTCGCTGCTGGATTTCGCCCGTGCCTTCGACGAACCGGAACTGTGTTCGGAACTTTACAACCGCATGGCCTGGCAGCTGCATTCCAGCTACCGCCTGCTGCGCCGCTTCGAACACCGCCGCGACCGGGCCCTGACCGACCAGATGCTTTTGGACGAGACGATGGCAAACCTGCGCAGCTTCGCGGTGGTCGGCTTCCAGGACCGCTACGGAGACTTCGTCGCGGCCCTGAACAACCGCTTCCACCTCGACATCGAGAACCGCAAGATCAACGTCACCCAGCGGCGCAGCTCGGTCGAGGACCTGTCCCATGCCGAGATGTCGGCGATCCTGCCCTGGGTCGCGGTCGACATGGAAATCTACACCACCGCCCTGCGCGAATTCGGCTGATCGGGGCAGAGGACCGCGGTTTCGGCCTCGACCCCTTGGACGGTCTCGCCCATGGCGCAGGATCCTCCTCGGTGCCAACGAACAGACGTTGGAAATCAGGGCCATTGAGAGACACACCTTTACCCCCTCGATCCTGATGCTTGGCGTTTCCCCAGCCCGACAAGTCCCCCGACGAGATCGAGCCTGTCTTCCGTGTAGGCCCGGACCATCGCCTGAAGATACGCGCCTGGGTTTTGGACGGGCCGCCATGTCCTTGTGGAATTGGCATCGAGGATGATCATGCAGAGGGTCGCGGTGTTCACACCCATCTCCAGGCGCGAGCAATCCCAGATGCATTGACCTATTCCGAGCTCCCTGGCTCTGGCATCTGCCGCATCCACGAAGTCCCGGACCTGCAAGCTCCGTCCCGGATCTCGCCTCCCGTCGAGATGCAGCTGCATGTCTTCGGAGCAGAGATGATAGAGCCGGGCGGGTGTCTGCAGGGCAAGGAAGGCTGCGTCTTTCTCTCCCTTTTCTTTACTGGCCTGGGGGTCTCGTCCGCCTCGATGCTCTGAACGCGGCGCTTGTTCGGAACCCTCGTGGCCTAACAGCTGATGATCTCGGTCGCGCTCCGGTACATCTTTCAGATCTTCCTTTGTATCTTGTGTATGGCCCCGCTCGTTTTCATGCGGTGGACCGCTCGTTTTCGTGCGTTCGTGGAGGGGCGCCCGGGCCGCCGCACACGCTTCAGCCGCTTCCTGCTCCAGCCTTTTCAGCACGGCCAGGGGAATACGCAGGAGCGCCGCCGCGCCTGGCCAGGTATCGTAGGCTTCTTTCAGCTCCACTGGAACTTCACTTTCCCTGCGTTCCAACTCCCGCAGCGCTTCCTTCAGCTGTCGCCTGTGCCTGCTAATCCTCCCCCGCAGCCGGGCATGTTCCCGCCGTTCGGCCTCGCGCGCATCCCGCAGGGCCACCAACTCCTCGACCCTTGCGATGGCGGCTGAGAAGTAGATCCCGCAGCCCGAGAACTGGGAGCGGGCCCCGTTGGCCCTGGTGCGGCGCTCGATCAGGCCCATACGCTCCAACTCGCGCTCGTGGGCGCGGATGCGGGCCGGGGTGACGCCACGCTTGCGGGCGATCTCCTGCTGGCTGGCGTAACAGCAGGGTTCGGCGGTGCCGGACTTGAACGCCCGCGGGCGGGTCATGGCGATCATGATGCGCAGGGTCTGGAGCGCAGCATTGCCCAGCCTGAGGATGGGGGCCACGGCATCGATCAGGGCGATGAGGCCGTCGCGTTCCATGCCCGCGGGAAGGGTGGGATAGGGCGCCGACCCGGAGGTCAGGGGGTGCCTGGCAATTGTGGTGATGTGGTTCAAGGTCTGTCCTCGTCCGTTGACCCGCGAGGCGGCTGTCGGACAAGACTTTTCCCGTCGCACGAGTGCGTTACAGGTTGCCCGTGATGCGGGGAGACAGTAGGATCAGGATGCTTTTTGTGGGATTGCCGTCCCTAACCTGTTCCAAGTGCCCCCCGTGATGGTTGCCGCCGTCGCGGGGGTTTTCGTTTGGGGTGGGGGAAGATCTCCGTTGGATACAGAGGGTGAGCCGGGAACGTGACTGGACGGCCCCCGGCAAGCGGCGTGTCAGTAGTTCACCTGCTCGAAGCCATAAGTTCCGCCGTGATCACGCCAGTCGACGAAGACGGCGCGTGATACCACCTGGGGGCAGTCCTGTCCGAAGAGCTCATCGCCGACATAAGCGTCTGGAAGCAGGGTGGGATCGCCGGAGCTCCAGTAAAAGTCGCCCTGCTGCCGGTAGCGTCCAACACGGATCCGGACGGACCGGAGGCAATCCGCATTGTCCCCGGAGACCTTCCGTTTCTGACGAAGTTCTTCGACGCTGAACACGCGGATCGAGCGGACAAAATCAAAGGCCGGATCTGAGATGTCGATATCAGCGGAGCCGCCCGGTCTGGAATAGTCGGCCATCTCGTGGACCTGCACGGTGAGGGGAGCAGCCCCGGCCGACGGGGAAAGGGCGGCACCGTCTGCGACCCGGCGCAGCCGCGCCAAGGGCCCCTCCGGAGCCTCGTCTCGATACGCGACTCCCATCGGACAGCGCCAGATCTGCAACGGCGGCTCGATCGGCCAGGGGGTGATGCGGCGCATGAACTCGGCGCGGGCCGCGGCGCAGGGCGCCGAGGGTGGCCAGCCGCCTGCAAGGCAGAGCAGGATCGCGCAATCGATCGGGTAGGCCGTTGCCGGGCGCGGCGCGGATGCCAGTCCGACGGCCAGACCCACGGCGGCGGCTGCCAGAAAATGCTTCATCTCAGTCTCCTATTTCATCAGGAAGGGCGCTCATCGCGCGCTCAATCCGCGCCAAAGAGCCGTTCATAGCTCTCGAGAGCAGCATCCAGCTCGGTGCGCACGGTCGTCTGCGCCCGATCCAGGCAGATCAGGTATTTCTGGGCCGCGTCGAAGTAGGCGGCGTAATCGCTGCGCAGCTCCGCCCGGTAGGTCGCGGCGACACCCTCGGGCAAGTCTGCATAAGGCGCCGCGGGCGGGAGGCAATCAAACGCCGTCACCTGGGCGGAAGCCGGGGGCCCGACCAGGCCAACCAGGGTCAGGGCGGCCATCGCTGTCGCAATTCCCGTGCCGGCGGCGGCTGGAGCAGAGCCTGAACAGTACAAAGCATGCCTCTTCGGTGAATCATCCTACCTTCAAGGTTTATATCGATAGCGTTTGAAAAATATCTATTGCAACACTTAATGTTTCAGGATACTCAAAACTGGTGTAGGCGTTCCTCCGGACACTGTCCCTGACAGCACACTCCCGGGAGATCGCCAGACGATGAGAGAAGTATCACCAGTGATTTCACTAGCTGGAGTGCGGGAGGCCCTGGCCAGTGGAGGGACAGTCGAGGTCGAGTGCGTGGAAGCGCCGTTTCGCCAGACCAACTCGTATCGTGGCGCGTGGAAGTTCTACGTGGTCGCCGAGGTGGAGGGCGTCGAGCACCGGCTGCTGTTCGTCCATGGACGGGACATCAAGGCGCGGATCATCCGGACAGCCACAGGGCTGATCTCGTTCGGCATCGAGCTGGGCGTGTCCCCGATCTGCATCCCGCTCTTCGCTGGGGAACGGGCGAAGTGGACGACATATGCGGGAGATCCCCAGAACTAAGCGTGCAACAGCAGCGGCGCTCCTGATCATCGGCGCCGGGTCAGCCTCGGCAGAGGTCATCGACCTCGGTGCACCCGACCAGGCCGGACATGTCACGATGTCAGTGCTGGATTTTGGGAAGCCGAGGGCCCTGCCGGAACCAGCAGACATGACGATTGCGCGGGCGCCCGGCGCAACGCCCCCCTCTTCAATCCGTGGATCCCGCGAGATTGAAGCCCTGATCGTTGCCGTCGCGCAGAGCTATGCCGGACATCCTGGTCTGCGCCAAGCCGGATTGTCGCCGCTCGAGTGGGTAGCGGTCTTCCGATCCAACATCGCCATCGAAAGCGGGTTTCGCCCATCAGCGCGCTCGCAGGCTGGCGCCATCGGTCTCGGACAGCTGATGCCGGAGACCGCGCGGGATCTCGGTGTCGATCCGCACGACCCGCGCGAGAACCTGCACGGGTCAGCCCGCTACCTGCTGGCGCAACTCCAGGATTTCGGAGCGATCGACCTCGCGCTGGCCGCCTACAACGCCGGCCCGGATGCGGTACGCCAGTACGGCGGCATTCCCCCCTTCGAAGAGACCCGCGGCCATGTCCGCAAGGTGCTCTCGCTCACCCATGCAACCCTTGGACAGGAAGCAACATAAAATCATGCCTAACAGATTTATCTTCCGGCGCGCCGGAGCCCCTGATTGGAAGGCTATATTCCTCTTTCTGCCCATCTTCCTTTGCGTGGCGGAGCCGGCCCTGGCCCAGAACCTCGACCCGCTCGAAACCATGCTCGAGACCCTTGTCGACGCTCTCACCGGTCCCATCGGCCGCCTCATCGGGATCCTCGCCATCGTGGCCGCCGGCTACATGATGTTCACGGGCCGTCTCAACTGGCCGATCTTCCTGATGATCTTCTTCGGCGTCGTGCTGGTCTTCTCGGCCGCAACCATCGTCGACGGCTTCGCCACGGACACCTGATCTCCGGTTTCGGGCTCGCGGGGTCCAAGACCGCGAGCCCAAGGGAGGACCTTCTTGCAGGACACACCGCTCTTTCTCGGCCTGACCCGGCCGCCGAAGATCTTCGGCCTGCCGATCGGGTATTTCCTGGGCCTGGCCCTGGGCTCGGTCATCCCCTTCATCGGACTGGATGACTGGCGCTTCCTGCTGATCGGGATCCTTGGCTACCCGCCGCTCTGGCTGGTGGCCGACCGGAATCCGCATCTCTTCGAGATCATCGCGGTTGTCTTCACCGCCACGCCGCGCACCCGGACCCATCACCTGCATGGAGGCGACCGCCATATTCCGTAGTCGCGCCCCCGCCGTCGTCGAGGACAACGCCCTCTTGCGGTCGATCCTGCCCGCGAGCCTCTTTGCCGAGGAACCCACCGCACGTCACCTGCCCTGGCTCTCAGGCCGGGGCGACAACCTGATCCTCACGCGGCAAGGGGATCTCCTGGCCTCGGCGGTGATCGGCGGGATCGACAGTTTCACCTCCGATGATGCGGAGATCGCGGCTCTGACCGGAGGACTTGCCCGCCTGGTTGGTCAACTCGGTGAGCGGTTCGGCTATTGCGTGAACGAGATCACCATTCCCGCCACCGCGGATCTGAAACCAATTGGAGAGAACGGCTTTGCCGCCGAGATCGACCGGCGCTGGCAGGCCGAGATCGGTCAGCGCAGCCTCAAGCGCCGGGTCATGCTCCTGACTTTGGCCATGCGCCCCGGCCTTGCCCAGAGGGTCGGCTTCACCCGCACGCTGCGGACCGCCTTCGAGGCCGAACTCGCGGACCGGACCGAGCGGATCACGGAGGCCATGCGCCTCATCGCGGCGATGTATCAGCCCGTGGGGTATCAAAGGCTGACCCTCTCGGGGGGCGATTGGCTCGGCTATCTGGGCGCGATCCTCGGGCAGGAGGCTCAAAAGGTTCATGTCGGCCCGGGCCAGTTCCTCGCCGCCTCCATGACCAACGCGGACATGACCTTCCACGGCAAGCGCTTCCGGATCGACAATGGCATGGCCCCCCGCTTCGGGACGCTCTTCGGGGTCAAGGGCTACGCGCCGAAGACCTGGCCCACCATGCTGGACAGCCTCGAGCTGCCATATGACATCACGATCACCAACAGCTTCACCCCGGTCCGAAACAACGAGGTCGAGGAGCGGATCAAGCGGACCGCCCGTCAGATGCGCGCCTCCGAAGACGCGGCCCAGTCGCTCCAGGCGGAACTCTACGAGGCTGCCGATAATGTGGCCTCGGGCCGGCAGGTCTTCGGCAAGCATCATCTGACAATCATGGTGACGGCCGGGACCGAGCGCGATCTCGAGGAGGCGGCGGCCGAGGTCTGGCGGGCCGGCCAGGCCTGTGGGGCCACGCTGGTGCGGGAAAGCTTTGCCGCCAGATCGGCGTATTTCTCGCAGGCGCCGGGCAACTGGACCTACCGCGTCCGGACCGGGCTCATCAGTGCGGACAACTTCGCCGAGCTGGCCGCCTTCCACGCGGTGAGCCGCGGACGAGACAGGTCGGAAAGCCCCTGGGGCGAGACGATCACCGCCCTGCCGACGGTGTCTTCCGGCCTCTACCGGTTCAATTTTCACGAGAAGGGCAGCCGGTCGGCCGAGCCGAGTGCGGGCCACACGCTGGTGCTCGGTCGCACCAATTCCGGCAAGACACTCGGAACGGCCTTTCTTGTTGCCCAGGCGCGCCGGGTCGGTGCCCGCATTATGGCGTTCGACAAGGACCGCGGCTTCGAGATGGCCGTGCGGGCCCTTGGCGGCAGCTACAGCGCCATCCGGGTCGGCCAGCCGACCGGCTTCAACCCGTTTCTCACCGAGACCGACGACCGCGGTGCCGCCTGGCTCATGGACTGGGTCGCCGACCTGCTCGCGCGTCACCGTCCGCTCGATCCCCTGCAGAGCGTGGCGCTTGGCGATGCCGTCCGGCGCATCGTCGCGGCCGAGCCCGGGCTGCGCAGCTTCTCGGGTCTCGCTTCCGCCGTGAACCAGACCGACGATGACGGGGATCTGGTCGCGCGGGTTCGGGAATGGACGGCCGATGGTCGTTACGGCTGGCTCTTCGACCGCGAGGCCAGCGAGGGCATTCGCATCGGAGAGGATGTGCTCGGCATCGACATGACCGAGATCCTTGATCTCGGAACCGAGCGTACGGCGCTCCTCGCCTACCTTTTCCGCCGCATCGAGCGGATCATCGAGGACCGGCGCCCGACCATCATCGTCATCGACGAAGCCTGGCAGATGCTGAACGACGACATGTTCGTCCGCCGCCTGCACGACTGGCTTGTCACCATGCGCAAGAAGAACTGCGTGGTGATGATGCTGACCCAGACGCCCGAGCACCTCGCGACGTCCAGCGTCGGCAGCATCATCGCCGAAAGCGTGCGCACCCAGATCCTCTATCCGAACCCCGCCGCCCATCCCGAGGATTACCGCATCCTGCGCCTCAACGACCGGGAAGGCGCATTCGTCTGCTCGGGCACCGGCGGCCTGCGCCTCGCGCTGATCCGGTCGGGCGGCGACAGTCTCTTCGTCGATCTCGATCTCTCCGGCCTGGGGACCCTGCTGACCGTCCTCGGCGGCGGACGCACCGGTGAGGAGCGTGCCCCGCGCGACTGGCGCCAGCACCCTGACTTCTGGAAGGACATGGCATGACCCGCATCCTCCTGCTGAGCGCGATCCTCTTCGCCCTCTCCAATTGCACCGGTGTGCCCACCGGGCGGAAATCCCCCTGTGCAGGCCAGGGGATCGCCGATGGCAGCTACGTCGCCCCGGGGAACGGTGCCGTGGTAAGCCGGAACACCACGGACTGCGCTTTCCATGGCTTCTGACCTGCGCCAGATGATCCGGGCCCTGCCCCTTGTCTTCGGATCCGTCACGGCCGGCAGTACGGGCCTGGCCCAGGGCGTGCCGGTCATCGATGCGGGCAACCTGACACGGTCGATGGCGCTTGTGGACGCCTGGGCGCAGGACCTTGTCCGGCAGACGGAAAAGCTCGGTGCCCGGGCGGACCAGGGCGATCTCTACCAGGAGCAGCTCGACGCCTATGCCCGGTTCCTGGAGCAGGCGACCGGTTCGACCGATGTCTCGGGCTTCGAGGCCGGTGTCGGCGTTCCGTCTGCCGCCAGCACCTATCCTGTGACCGAAGACAGCGACGCCGCCCGCCGCCTCTTTGGCGACGGGGCGGATGTCGAACAGATGATCGTCACCACGGCCGCGCGCTATACGGGCCATGCCGGGGTGGCCGCGACCGGGCTCACGCCGCTGACCTGGCGCATCCTCTTCCAGTCGCTCATCAAGCAGGAGAGCCGGTTCAACAATGCGGCCGTCTCCCCTGTCGGCGCCATGGGCTTCTGTCAGCTCATGCCGGGCACGGCCGCCGATCTCGGGGTCGATCCGCGCGATCCCTGGCAGAACCTTGATGGCGGGGCCCGCTATCTGCTCGCCCAGCTCGCCCGCTTCGGGCGCATCGATCATGCGCTCGCCGCCTATAATGCCGGGCCCGGCCGGGTGATCGAATATGGTGGCATACCGCCCTTCACCGAGACCCGGAATTACGTCCGGCGGATCCATGGCTATTACCAGGACTACCTTGGAACCATCACCGGCAAGGACCAGCTCGGCACGCTGGCCGGTATCGATGGGGCCTCGGCCCAATGGGGCAACTGGGCGGATGCCTCGATGATCTATGCAGATGAGGCCGCCGCCCGCATCGATCAGGCGATGGAGCGGATCCACGGGCTTCTCCAGCAGGCAGATCCGGTCTCCGACAAGGAGGCCGTCGATCTCAACACTTACATGCTGGCCGAGCGCGCCCGCCTCATGGCGCTCACCCTGCGCCTGCGGGCCGCACGCGTGAAGGTCGAGGCGGCCCATGGCCTGACCGACACGGCCGATGCGCTGCAACATGACACCTTCTGGGAGTATTCCGATGGTTGATCCGACATGGTCCCGCCCCGCCTTTGTTACCGCCCTTCTGGCCGGTATGGCAATCACCGCCCTGCCCGGTGCCTTGCGCGCGCAAGGTGTGCCGGTCATCGACAGCTCCAACCTCGCCCAGAACATCGAACAGCTGCAATCCGCCCTGCGCGACGCGGAGAACCAGATCGAACAGATCGAACAGCTCAAGCGCCAGATCGAGCTGCAGATCGATCAGATCACCAATCTGGAGTTCATCAGCGGCGCGCTCTCGGGGCTCAACGACATCTCCGATCTCTACAATTCCGCGGAGGACCTGCGCGACCGGGCCGCCAAGATCACCGACCTCGGCGGTTTTGCCGACGCGCTGGCGCTGGGGGATTTTGACGCGCTGATGGACACGCTGCTCGACGACGAGGTGACCATGGGCGAGAAACACGCGGCCGAGGCCATGCGCGACACGCTCGAGATGGCCGGTCTGACCTCCGAGCGGCTGGGAGAGCTCTCCTCCTCGGAAAACCCTCAAGACAACATGATTGCCCGGACCGCCGGCACCAGCGCCACGGCGATCGCCGCGGCACAGATTTCCTACGAGGAGGCGGAGGCCAGTCTGGAGCGGATCAACGGTCTGGTGGGCGAGATCGCCAGCCAGGACACGCTGAAGGAAAGCGTCGATCTGAACACCCGCATGGCAGCCGAGACCAACTTCATGCTGGGGCAGATGTGGCGGCTCAATGCCGCCGCTGGCCTGGCCCAGGGACAGACCGGCGTGAACTGGGCGGCCGAGCAGGCGAAGGAGCGCAGCTTCTTCGACTATTCCGGCACCTCCGACTGATCGGCCGGGCATGCAGGAAGGAGACCGGACAATGTGGAAGACATGGGCCTGCGCCATTGGGATGGCGAGCCTCGCGCTGACATCTCCAGCCGCAGCCGCGGATTACTCTGCGGCGAGCGCCGAGGCACTGACCGAGGCGGCAATTGCCGCCGTCGGCAACGAGGACAGGCGTGATCTCCTGGCCATCCTCCAGGAAATGCAGCGCCGGCAGATGTATTTTTTCAGGACCGGCGACACCGCGCTCTGCAGGCGGGATGCGCCGAAGGTCGGAATTCTCGCGAGCAATATCCTCGACTGGGGCAAGGCCCGGCAGGCGTATTTTACCTACAACCAGATGCAGCGCCTCAAGGAGCAGAGCTGCGACTGCCCGCAGAAGGCCCGCTCCTTTGATGCGTTCTCCGAAGACCTGCTCGGGGTGGCTCCGGAGGAGATCGGGGAGGCCGAGATGAGCGTGTTGCGGACATTCGTAGAAGAGCACAAGTACGACGTTTTTGTCGCCTACGACGAGTTCTTCAATTCCAACTGTCGGCAAAACCCCTGATGGCCGTCATTGCGGACGTTCTTGGGGCCGTCGATGCAACGACAAGCGCCGTTGGCGGCAACGCGTTTGCGGACGTGGCGACGGCGGTTATCCCGGTGTTCCGCATCGGCGCGGTGCTCGCGGTAGCGCTGACCGGCGTGAACCTGGCTATCCAGGCCATCCCCATGACGCTGCGCAACGGGTTGAGCCTGATAGTTCGGATCGCGGTCGTCTGGATTTTTCTGTCGTCCTACACCAACTTCGACGCCGTCTATGCCGCAATCACAGAAGCTCCGAGCCGCCTTGGTGGAACAGTCCTGGAAGCCGTTACGGGCTCGGCCGCAACAGATCTCTACGAAGGCCTCGACGATCTTTATGTCCGGGCACTGGCACTTGGCCAGGCCGTCTCCGAGAATGGCTCTTACATCTCCGGCGCCTTGACGAGCCTCGCGCTTTTCATCGTGGCTGCCCTCATGGCAACGATCTCGATCATCGTCATCTGCGCGGCCAAGCTCATGATTGCCGTCCTGATCATCGTTGGGCCGCTGGCGATCGTTTCGACGCTCTTCAAGCCGGCCACCGCTCTCTTCGAGGCCTGGGCGAAGCTGGCGCTCGGCTTCGCATTTGTGCCCCTCCTGACCGCGGCGATGGCAGGGTTTACCATCGCCGTGAGTGAGGTGATCGCCACCGACATCCGGAACGCATCGACCATCGGTGACGTGATCGGCTTTGTCGTGGTGATGATGCTGGGCACCGGCCTGATGCTCATGGTCCCGACCCTGGCCCAGTCGCTCGCCCAGACCTCGATCGGCATCGGCGGTGTCGCCTCCAGTACCTACGCCCAGGCGCGCACGATCGCGCGCGGCGCCGGCGCCGGCACGCGCGGGGCCTACGAGGGGGTCACCGGGGCCGGCAAGACCACACCTTACGCCTATGCCGGCAGCAGCAATGAGCGGCGCACGGGCCGGGCCATCGGCACCAATGCGGCCGCGGCGGTCCGGCTTGCCGTCGCCCTCGCCCAGAAATCCGCCGGACAGCGCAAGTGACACTTCCCGAAACGGAGGCCCGAATGGCTGAGCATGGCTTCGATATTGACCTCATCATGGCCCCGCGCCGCAGCGAGAAGCGGGCCTGGATCGTCGCTGCGACCTCCTCGACGCTGACCCTCCTTCTCGGGATTGCGATCCTGGTGATGATGCCGCTCAGGGAAACGGAAGTGTTCACCGTCCTCGTCGACCGCGAAACCGGTGCCGCCGAGCGGATCATGCAGGTGGCGCCCACCGGCATCTCGGACGAGCGCGCCATCCGCGAGGCCCTGTTGGTGGCCTATCTCTCGGACCGGGAATCCTATCTCCCTGCAGGGATCCAGCCCCGGCTCGAAAGTGTCCTGCGCCGTTCCGCGGGGCCGGCCCGCAGCACGCTTCTGGCCCTCTGGTCGAACGACAGTACCAATGCCGATTATCCGCCCCGGCTCTACGGGGACGGCGCCGAGGTCAGCGTGCGTGTTCGCACCATCACCTTCCTGGAACCGGACGTGGCCCAGGTCCGCTACGAGAAGACCCTGCGTCAGCCACACCAGAAGCCCGTGACCCGACCCTTCGTCGCCACGATCGGGTTCGACTTCGCGCCGCGCAAGGAACGCGCACTCGAACGGGTCTGGGAAAACCCCCTGGGCTTCACCGTCGAGACCTTCCACGTCGCCCCCGAAACCCTGGAGTGATCCATGAAACCGCTGCCGCTCCTCCTCACCGCACTGCTCTGCACCCCCCTGCCCGTACTCGCCGAGCGCCGGCCCGCCCCCATGGGCCAGGACGCCCGCGTCCGCGCGGTGTGGTACAGCGCCTCGGACGTGATCCGGGTCGATACCAACCTTCGCGTGAACTCGGCCATCGAACTGGGTCGTGGCGAGCGCATCGAACAGGTGCTGCTCGGGGATTCCGAGGCCTTCGAGGTCGAGGTCCTGTCGAACCGCAACACGGTTTCGATCAAGCCGGTGATCGCCGGCGCCACCAGCAACATGACCATCTACACCTCCCGGCGCGCCATCGCCTTCGCGCTGACCGAAGGGCACTCGCAGACGCCGACCTATCGGGTTGCCTTGCGCTATGCGGACGCCTCACCGAAGGCCCCGGACCGCCCGGCTGGCCAGCGGGACACCGGCTTCGAATATTCCGGCTCGGGGCGCGGACGCCCGCTTTCGGTCTGGAGCGACGGGCGTGCAACCTTCTTCGAGTTCCGCACCGGCGTGCGGCCGAGCATCTTCGCCGTCGATGGCCAAGGCTACGAGCTCAGCGTCAACTCCCAGACCCGCGGCACAATCGTTCGCGTGCCGGGCACTTTCGAGAGCTTCACCATCCGCCTCGACGACGAGGTGATCTGCATCCGGCATGTCGAGGGTGGCGTCACCGTCCAGCCTGCGATCCTGGCCCTGCTGTCCGCGAAGGAGTTCTGAGATGACCGCCGATCCTGAAACGCCGGAAGACAGCGCGGAGACCGGGACCTCGGAGGTCCCGGACAAGGCGTATCACGTCGAGCAGCCGACGGCGCGACGTGGCGGAGCTGCCGTGAAAGCGGTCGCGGCGGTCCTTGGGGTCAGCACATTGGCTCTGCTGGCCTATGGCTACATGGGTGCGGGCAGGACGGGCGGCGTCGAAACCTCCGAGGTGACCGAGTTCCAGGAGAGCAGCGCCGGCAGCGGTTTTGGCCGGATCGGCTTCCCCCAACCCGAACCCTCCCAGGCTGAGACCTTCGACTTCTCGCCCCTCCGCACCGAGCTGGAAACCCAGCGCTCCGACCTCGAAGCCCGCAATGACGCCCTGCAGCGCCAGGTCCGCGAGCTGCAGGACACCCTGGCGGGCCTTTCGAAACGGGCCGAAGACGATGAGAGCGGTCTCGTGGCCGAGCTCACCCGGGCTCTCGAGGAAACCCAGGCCCAGAACACGGCCCTGAACGAACAGATGCGGGCAGAAGTCGCGACCCGGATCGACGCGCTCCAGGCCGAGAACGACAGGCGCCTCACCGCGCAGGCCGACATGCTCCAGACCCTTCAGCGCGAGAACCTTGCCCTGCAGGACCAACTGGCGAGCTCCAACGAGGATGCGCTGACCCGGCAGCAGGAGCAGGCCCTCGAACAGCGCCTCTCCCAGCAACGCGAAGCCGAACTGGCCGAGCGCCGGCGCATCGCGGCCGAGCAGCTCGAAGCCCGCGTCCGGTCTGCCTCCGTGGTCTACGATGGCGGCGGGACGTCGGGGACCGCCAACAACGCAGCCGAAACGCCACCAGGCGGTGGATCATCCCGGACCCGCGATGAGGCCATGCGCGCCTTTGTGACCGATGGTGGTGGCGCCGTTCCCGTCGAGGCCGCCGGCGTGATCGCCAACCCGGCACAGACCATCCTGCAGGGCACCCTCATCCAGGCCACGCTCGAGAACGCCGTGGACTCGAGCCTGCCCGGTCCGATCAGCGCCATCGTCAACTACCCTGTCTGGTCCTTCGACCAGAGCCAGATCCTCATCCCGTCCGGCTCCCGGGTGTTCGGCAGCTACAGTTCGGATGTCTCCATCGGCCAGGGCCGCATTCTCGTCGGCTGGACCCGTCTCGTGACACCTGACGGCCAGTCGGTCACCCTCTCGGCCTTCGGCGGCGACCAGATGGGCCGCTCGGGCGTGACCGGCCGGGTCGACACACGCTTCGGGACCCGCTTCGGCAACGCGGCCCTGATCTCGCTGGTTGGCGCCATGCCGACCATCGCGGCGGGCCAGGTCCGCGATGATGCAACTTCCGATGTGATCAGCGACGTCGGCGGCGACTTTTCCAACACGACCAACGCCGCCGCTGCGGAATACGCCACCCTGCCTCCGATCATCACGGTCGAGCAGGGCACCGCGATCACCATCATGGTCGATCGCGATCTCGAGTTCTTCTGATGACAAAGGCGATACGGGCGTCCTTCCTTGCGAGCTATCT
Organism: Marinibacterium anthonyi; assembly: GCA_003217735.2. Lineage (GTDB taxonomy): Bacteria > Pseudomonadota > Alphaproteobacteria > Rhodobacterales > Rhodobacteraceae > Marinibacterium > Marinibacterium anthonyi. The sequence continues at coordinate 81,196 of CP031592.1, forward strand.
CGCGCCGTTGCATCCCCTGCTGACGGATCCCTCCGTCGTGGAAGTCGCGATCAACCCGGATGGGCAGGTCTGGGTCGAATGCCAGGGCGCGGCCCACATGGATCTGGTCTCACGAATCCACGTTGGGCCCCGGCTGGCCGAGGACCTGGCCAACGCCATTGCCTCTGACGTCAACGTGCCCCTGTCGGCGAAACGACCCGTGGTCTCCGGCAAGATCGAGGTTACCGGGCATCCGGTTCGTGTGCAGGTCGCCGCCGCCCCAGCGGTCGAAGCTGCCCCCTCCATCACCTTCCGCCGCTACAGCCAGGACAAGCTGCCCGTCGAGCGCATCTCTCTCCTGCACGGAACCCTGGTCGATCTCGACCAGCGCCGCCGTGCCCGGGCGCAGGAGGTTCGCGATCTGGCCGGGGCGGGTCGGATCACTGACGCCATGCGCCTCTGCATCGAGGACCGCCTCAACATCGTGATCTCCGGCGGCACCTCGACCGGCAAGACCACCTTCGCCCGTGCCCTCCTCGACCTCGTTCATCCCGCCGAACGTCTCATCACCATCGAGGACGCCTTCGAACTCTTCCCAGCCCAGGCCAACACCGTTGCCCTGAAATCCGACCGCACGCCCGGCTCCGAGAAATCCCCCTCGAAGCTCCTCGAAGCCTGCCTCCGCATGCGCCCCGACCGCATCATCCTCGGCGAACTCCGCGGCGCCGAGGCCACGACCTTCCTCGAAGCCCTCAACACCGGCCACGGCGGAAGTCTCACCACCATCCACGCCGACACCGCCCTCAAGGCCATCGACCGCCTCGCCATGATGGTCCTCGCCACCGGGCTCAACATGACCTTCGACGACGTCCGAACGTACTGCGCGCAGGCCGTCGATGTCGTCATTCAGCTCGGGCGGGTCGACGGGCAGCGCGGGGTGCAGGAGCTCTGGGTGCAGGATGGGGAAACCGAAATCTGAAAAATGGTTGACCGGAAATTCCGGGGCCAAGGTGAACCAGGTCGGACCCAATTGAACGGCCTACTGCGGCCATTCGTCGACCGCGTGGTCACAGCTGTACAGCGTCGCCTTACCAGCCATTCATGCGCCGTGCAGCATTTCGGGACTATCGACATCGGTTGAGTGGTAGCCATCATTCTCTCTATCCACTCCTGGAAGCAGAAGTTCCCAAAGGCTTCGTCATCCAGGTGACCATCGGAAGGCGGAGCCGCTGCAAATTTTGGCCGACGTTCGGGCGGACGCCTCCACGGACACACTGAACTTCCAGCATCAATGCGTAATTAGATTGGAATGCGTTCCCTTGTGTTATCTACTTTTGGGAGAAGGTGGTTCTGAATGTATTCCTACAGATTGCTCAAGCGCATGGCGCTCATGGTTGGCCATGTCCCGCAGGACGCTGGGCTTGTCATAACTTCGCGGTCGGCAGCAAGCGGCCCCGGTGGGACCTACGTCTCAGCAATCTGGAGGAAGGGACCGTATGCATTTCAGCCCGTCATTATCTGCGTGCCGAGCACGACCTCAATAGCCGTTGGACCTCCGTGGATAAATGCAGAAGCGGCCGGCGAGGTTGCTTTGAGGTTTGCCCGCCTCGCTTCGGAAAGCGAGGAGACTTGTGGCGAACGCGGTTGATGCTTAGAGGTCGTTGGCCGATGTCTCTTCGAACTTCATCCAACGTGCGCGCCGGTTAAATTGCAGATATCTGGACGATTTTGAGTGTTGAACTGCGGCACTCTAATGGGACGGAGCTTGCGCAACTCCTGCGGCCCGAATACGACGTTGACCGCCCCATCAAACCCGGCAGGTGCATGCTTTGCCCCATCCTCCTGCTGAAGCGCCCTGCGCGAGCAGGCCGAAAAAGATCAAGCTGGAGCAGCCCTTGGGCAACGCCTCAGCGGCGAGCTCAATGGATGAAAAGGAACTTGAGGGCGCGCAGCAGACCTTCACTGGTGCACTGCGGGGGTATGCAGAAATGGCAAAGGCGAGGCCCAGAGAACGCTGTCGGCTTCCGGCTTTCGGTAACACCTGGCCCAAATTACCGTAAATCCCTGAAGGTCGGGCTGACCAGACCGCCAGAAAGGGCTGCCCTCTATTCCGCCAGATCGTCGAGCGTGACGTCGAGGGCACTCGCCAAGGCGCGCAGTGTTGTGACCGAACCTTGTTTGCGACCGGTTTCGATCTCGGTCACCGTAACGCGGTTCACGCCTGCCTTTGCCGCCAGCGCCGCCTGTGTCAGGCCGCGCAAGTCGCGGTAGACGCGCAAGGCGTTCTCGCCATTCAGCAGGCGATTTACATATTCCGCGGGGACAAGCTCTTCCTCTCCTGCCGCCAGCGCTGCCTTGGCACGGTCATAACTTTGCAAATCAGCCAGATCCTCAGCAGCAGCCTGCAGGCGATCATACTCCTCGCGGGGGATCGTCACCATCTCGTTCATGTCATACCCTTTCAGTCATAGATTCCGCCACGGGGGCCAATTTCCAGAACAGCCAGGACGTTGCCCTGATCATCCATGATGACGCGCCACTGACCGACCCGTAGCCGAAGTCCCTCCCGCCCCTTCAGGGACTTCAAATTATTGGACTGCGATTCCGGATCTTGCGCATAGGCATCGATCTTGGAGCGGATCAGCGTGGCGGTATTTACAGGCATTCGGCGCAGCGCTTTGATCGCGGCTTTCGTATAGCTGATCTGCTTCATGATGTAGCTTTTAGCTACATTTCAGCCGAAGTCAAGCGAAATGTAGCGAAAAGCTACATTTGCGGTCGTAATGAGCCGATGGCGCGACCTGATCCGTGATGTCCGATCTTGTTCCCCGTCAGTATCCATGGCCCAAGTCCTCCAATACGAAATCGCGGACCAGGGCCCCTGCGGAAAGTGTGGAGAAACAGAGGTCACCCGCCCGGGCCTCAACCACTGCCTGGTCCTCGGTTTCCGAATTGTGCCTCGTCAGCAGGCCGGGCAGGAACGTCGGAATCCGAGCGGCCTCGCGATGCTCTCACTGGTCGGCGGGCTGCGCAGCGGTGAGCGCGAGGAGGAGGAGGTTGTCTTTGATCCGGCCCCCTGGGCGTGTCATCGGGATGCTTCACCCCGACCCGACTTTCCTTTTACACCGCCCCGCTCCCTGGCCCGCTGCCCCAGATCGGCAAACGTGTCCCTGATCCCTGTCAGCATCTCGATCTCGCGCTCCGCCTCGCCGATGCCTCCCGTCGCCAACGCCTTCTTCGGCCGCTCGGTCACCGGCGGATAGGGCAGCGGATGCCCCTGCCGGGCCCGGTCGATCGGCGCGAAGTGATGATCCTCGTAGTACCGGATGTGCCGGGCCCGGATCGGGTACTGGCCCTCGGGCAGGATCAGCACCTCGTCGAGCGGAAACTGGAGGAGCGCACCAGGGGAGAGCAACGGGCGCTCTTCGTTGCGGCGGCTGATATTGGCGCTGTCGTCGAGATCGCGGATCCGGGCCTGGCTCTCGGTCCTGGAAGTAATGGTGGTCTTGCCCAGCATGTCGGAGAGCACGGAGGCCGTGCGATCGTCCTGCGGGGTCATGAAGATCTTGATGCCCGCGCCGGCCATGAGGGCGCGCCGGCCGAACTCGCCGTAGAGCTGTGGTGTGTCGAGCCCGGCAATGGACTGGGTGATGATGAAGAAGCGCCCGCCGAAGGACCGGATCGTCTTGATGGCGCTCTGAACCAGTGGCTGTCGACCGAGCTGGTCGAACTCGTCCATCAGGAACATCACGGTGTGGGGCTCATCCGAACCCGGTTCGGCCTTCTGCAGGGCTGCAATGGCCTCTGCGAAGAGCAGCCGGATCAGCGGCGCCAGGGTGACCAGATGCTCGGACTGCACGGTGATGTAGAGCGTCTGCGCCTCGCGCCGGAAGCTCGCGAAGTCGAAGTCGCTGGCAGAGGTGGCGCGGACAACGGAAGGGTCGTCCCAGAGCTCGAACCCGGCGCCGGCAATGACGGAGCGGTAGCTGTCGGCGATCTTCTGGCTGAGCCCGGCCATCTCGGAGAAGATCGTGGCGACGATCGGTATCCCGGTCGTCTCGGCGCAACGGCGATAGGTCTCGTCGGCCTGCCCTCCCCCGCCGAATATCTCCTTGGCAAAGCCCAGATGCGGCTGACCCTGCTCGATCGCGTAGAGACAGGAGGCCACGAAGAGCCGCTTGCCGGCCTGGTAGAACCCCCTGGCATTGTCCCCCTCCACGACCAGGAAGCGATCGGCCAGGGTATTCAGCGCGGTGTACTGCTGTTCGTGCGAGGCCATCGCGGCGATCCGGGCCAGCGGGTTGAACCGGTGGGTCCGGGTCGAGGGCTCGGAGGGGATGCCATCGCCCCCCTGCCCTTCCACGTAGTCGAAGGGCGAGACATACCAGATCCGGTTGCCGAGCCCCTTCTGGCGATGGACGGATGTCTTCTCGAAGTTCTCCCCCTTGACGTCGAGCACGATGGCGCTGCCCTTGTGATGCAGGAGGTTGGGCAGAACGAAGCCGACCCCTTTCCCCCGTCCGGTCGGCGCCACCATCATCGCATGCGGGAACCGGTCCGGATCGACGGAGATGTACTCCCCTGCCATCTCCGGCGCCGTGGTCTTGGCGAAGATGAAGCCCTCGGTCGAGATCGGCGCGACCATCCGGTTCCGGCGCAGCTCGGCCCGGCTCTGGAAATGGGCATCGTCATAGCGCGTCAGCCGCCCGCGATAGACGCCGGCCACCCCGACGGCCACGAGCGCCGCGGCCACGGAGCCGGTGACAAGCAGCAGGGTGTCGAGCAGATCCGGCCGGGCCTGCAGCGTGGTCCAGGACCAGCGCAGGAACCACGGTTCGAGCGGATCGATCGTGTCGAGGCTCTCGCGGAAGGCGACGATGCCGAGCACCGTGGCCAGCATCGCACCGATATAGCCGCCGGCGAGGATCCCGGCGACCACGGCGGCCGGATAACGCCAGGGAGTCTCCAGGTTCTGGATCATGGAAGCCTCGACCGGTCAGAGGGAGTAGTCGTCGTCGAGATCTCGGCCGGTCTCTTGCATGCGTCCGCGAGAGCGCTCCACCTGGGCCTCTTGAGCCCGTGATATCTCCTGATAGGCCTCGACGGTCTCGCTTTCGGCCTCGCCGCGCATCACGCTGGCGACGGCCGCGCGGACAGCCGGATCCGGGATATCCAGGCGCAGAGGCGTGTCATCTCCGGAGAGAATGCTGGTCTGGGCCTCTGCGCTCAGCTCTTCGGTCATGCGATCGGTAATCCGCTGCAGCGCGGGCAAGTCGGCGAGCGAATGGTCGTACTCGACGCTCATCAGCTGGTCCCGTGCGACAGCCTCCTGCAGATCCCGCGGGATCTCGACCTCGGCGGCCATGCTCCGCGCCAAGGCCGCTTCCTCTGCCAGGTCTGCGAACCCGCGGGCCTCCCAGGCCTCCACCAGCGCCACCGAATGTTCTCCCTGCAGCAGGTACTCGGCCAGCTCATCCCGCGTAGTGCCGGCGGCGCCCAGGCGATCCTCGTGACCCGTCAGCGCGTCCTCGAGCCGCGCGCGCAGGTCTTCGAAGATACGGTCGATCTGCACCGCCCGCGGATCCCCGTCCCCGAGCGCGTTCCGCAGATGCGACATCGATGCCAGCGTCAGATCCGCGAAGGGATCCACCTCCGCCAGTGTCGCGTGATCCCGGAAGAACGGCTCGTCCCGGCAGACCGCCAGTGAGTCCAAACTGGCCCTGGAGAAGGCCTCCTCGAGCTGCGCCCGCTCCGCGCCCGGCACCATCGCCTGGATATTGTCCCAGGCCGCCCGGGCCTCCGACAGCAGATCCTCCCGCGCCGACAGCAGCCGCTCCGCCACGTCGCGCTCCCCATCCGGCTCCAGCATCACTCCGACGTCGCTCATCAGCGCCTCCCCCCGTTCCAGTGTCTCGGCCGAATGTCGAAACGCCCCGGCCAGTCGAGCCATGAAGGCGTCCCCTGCCCCCACCATCGCGGCAAGCCGCCCGAGCCCGGCATATTGCGCGGCAAAGCCCCGCACATGGCCCTCCCGCGTCTCCCGCTCCGACGGAGACATCGGCGGGGCCGGCACATCGCAGCCGGGCCCGTGAAGCGCATGGGCCGCCCGGTACTCCGTCTCCCGTGGCGGGTATGCGATGATGCCGCGCGACAGCCGCGACGAGGCCACCATCTCCACCCCATGCGCCCGCGAGAGCGCCGCATGGATCTCTCGCATCACGTCGTAGTTCAGCTCCGACCGTTGGCTGATCGACAGGAACTGCCCCCAGTCGCAGCCCACCTTGTCGACGACAAAATGCGCATGCAGATGCTCGGGATCCTCATGCACCGCCGCCACGTAGCGCCACTGATCACCATACTCGCCGCTGGCAAAGATCGCCTGCCCCCACGCCCGCGCGATCGCCTCGGCCTGGTCTAGCGTCACCCCCGACGGGAAGCTCAGGATGATGTGATCCGTATGCCCCCGCTTCGGCGCTCCGCGCCAGGACGAAGACCAGTCCTCCACCACACGCTCCAAGGTCCTGTCCCCTACCGGCCGGTCCACGCCGGCGAAGTTGGTCCAGGTCACGTAGGCTGCCTCCTCGCGCGTGACATAGGCCAGCTGCCGGGTGAGCTCCTTCGCCGAATGACAGCCCCCCGCCCGGATCCGCTTGACCACCGATTGCGGCACCCGCCGGGCATTGCCCACATAGGCCCGGATCGCCCGCGCCTCGGCCGCGCGATCCGACAGATCCCCACCGCCACCGGAGCGCCGCGCCCGCGCGATATCCTCCAGCGGATCGCCGAGCACCGCCTCTTGGATCGAGAGCCTACGATCCCCCACCCGGGCGCTCATTCGCCCTCACCCGGAAAGGCCACATCCGCCAGCGTCCGCCGCCGGGCCACATTGACGAACCGGGTCAGCGCCTCGGCCAGGTCCGCAACCCGCGCCTCGACCCGGGCGAGTGTCGCCCCGTCCCGCGCCCCCCATGTGAGCCGTCCGGACTGCCCCAGCTGCGTCAGCTGGTTGAGATTGCGCCCCACCGCCACCAGCTCCCGCCGGGATGCGGCCAGGGCCTCGATCTCCTCACTCCGGACATCCAGCGCCCCGACCGCCAGCCGGATCAGACGCCGCATGCCGTCCGACGGCGTCAGCCCCTCCCGCTCCATGAGGGCGCGGAACGCGTCGTATTCCTCCCGGGTCACCCGCACGTGCAGGACCTCCCCCCGCGTCGTCGTGTTCGGCGCATGGCCCAACCGGCGTACCTTCGAGACGGCCTGTCGCGACCGCCCGAGCCGGTCGGCGATATCGCCATCACGCGCGCCTTCGGCGACGAGGCGATGGATCTCGGAGATCTCATTGGGGGTCAGGCGGGTGTTTCGGGGCATGATGCGATATGAGGTCGGATGCTCTATATATGTAACACAGACTACTATTCCAGCCAACGTCCTTACAGGCCAACGTCCTTACAGGCCGTTTTCGGTCCTTCGGACAAAACCACCCACCCACCCGAAAACGATCCGCCTGGAAGGACACCACTTCGCGCCCAGGGGCCGCCGCAGGCGGGCATTTGAACAGGGCGCGCCAATGCCGGCTGCAGGCCGGCGCCGTTTGAATGCATGGCGGCCGAGAGTGATTTTGCGCAAATCTTCGACCACCTGGCCGAGAGCTACATCGCTTTCGGAGAAGAACCCGACGAGGCGCTGATCCACGCTGCCAGGCGCATCCGGCAGATCCGAGGCGATGCGGACAGACTCCTGGTCGCCCCCCATCGCGGACAGAGTCAGGGCGACCTGCTTCCCGGGTGCCGACCCATGTCCTTCGGGCGGGCGAGTTGCCGGTTCACCCTGAACGACGAACAGGAGATCGTGGCGGTGTTGGCCATCTTCTACGGGGGGCAGGATGCCCGCTGGCGAAGGCTTCTGCGCGCGCTCAGCCAGGAACCCGACTGAACCGGGCCACGCCGCTCATCGGACTTGGTCAATGAGCGACCGTGGGCGCGGGAGGCACAGGTGCTGTAGAGGACGGCTCAGCCCCCCTCCCCTTTCGCCATCAGCCAGCTGGCGGCCTGCGAGGCCTTGGCCGCAGCCGAGAAGATCGCCTTCTTGTCGCCTTTCAGCACCTCCAGCCAGGTCCTGATGTAGGAGGCATGATCTTCGCGAGGCTCCGGTGCGATCCCGAGGTCGGCACAGAGAAACGCCGCGCCCAGTTCCGCCACATATCCTGACAGTCCAGCCCCATTCTGAAATTTTTCGGCAATGAGAACGGTTTTGGTCATGCCGCTACCTCCTCTGCATGGGGCTGCTGCGCATGCATCCAGTCGGCCGCCTGCTGCGCCTTGCTGGCGGCTGTGAAGATGGCCTTGGGGTCGTCTTTCAGGACCTTGAGCCACGAGGCAATATAGGCGGCATGATCGGGGCGCGGATGGTGGGCGATCCCGAGGTCTGCCAAGACGAGCCCGCTGAGAATTTCCACGCAGCATTCTTCGGCGGCATAGGCGGCCGAACCAAAGCGACCGGAAAGGTCGCGGTCGAGCCTGTGCTTTGCGCCACTGGCGTGACCATTCTCGTGTAGCCAGACACCGTAGAATGACGCGGCATCGCGAAACGAAGTGAACGGCGGCATAAACACGGTGTCGGACGACGGGCGGTAATAGGCTTCCGATCCACCGAACTCCGTCTTGACGCCCAGGTTTGTAATGAACGCTTCCGCATGGGCAAGGCGTTCATCTTCGGGCAGCACAGGGGTCGCCGGGCGCTCGTACCCGTCCACCTGAGCAATATTGAAGACAGAAAATGCGCGGGCGAACATCCGTCGATGCCCGTCATCATCGTCTTCGTCGTCGGCCTGCTGGGAAACCTTGATCTCCCTCCACAAGACGACCGTGGTGGAGCGTTCTCCTTTACGCACCTGCGCGCCGGAATCCTGCCATCGCTTGTAGGTGCCCCAGAGACCGTCGTCATATCCGGCGGCAAAGCCCGTGGCCCAGAGCGCCAAGGTGTTTATGCCGCGATAGCGCTTGCCGGATGAAACGTTGGTCGGACGCGCGATGCTGCTCCCGTTGTGGAACCAGGGCGCACGCCAGTCGCCGGCGCCGGCCTCGATGGCGGCGATGATCTCGGAGGTGATACGGTTATAAACATCGGCGCGCCCGGCCGATGAGAAAGATCGGGACATGACAGGTCTCCAGGACGGGCGGAGCAGGCCTCTCCCGCTCTCCTCATCCCGTCACTCACCCCGATCCCAAGCTTCCTCTCCCTTTACCGCCGCCCGAACGGGCGGCGCCGCGCCCTCAGGCGCGATCCGGGCCAGCACGCCCTCGATCCGGTCAACCTCCTGCTGGAGCGCGGCCCGCTGCAATCCGGGCAGTCGCTTCTCGCGCAGCAACATGCGTGCCTCATCGGCACTCCGCTCCCAGACTGGCCTGTGATGTTCCGCGATGCAGGCGTTCGGGCAGCGGGTCGGTTCACAAAGTGCTGTCAGCGGGCGGTCTGCCGCGGCATCTGTCACGCGCTTGAGGCACAGGGCGGTTGCCGGATCGAAGAAGCAATCGGCAAGCGGTCCGACATGCAGGGTGCGGGCCAGACTGGCGAGCATGGTGCGCAGACGGGACCGGTCGGCGATCATCGGCGGCAATGGCCCAAGCTCGGTGGATGTCTCGTCGAGGGTACGCGCGACACGAGGACCGGCCGGCCCACCAAGGTCGGCCCCGCCGCGCCGCCTGTCGAAATACTCGAGCAGATCATCGATCTGGCCGAGCCGGCGTTGCGCCTCGACCTCGGCGCGGAAACCCGAGGCGCTGCTACCCGCGTAGCCTTCGAACGCGGCGACGGATGCATGCTTGTACTGGATCATGCCGGCCACCGTTCCGAAGGGACGGTTGGCGATGTGCCATGCGATCGTGCGACGAAACTGGCGGGTCGTGATCCGCCAGGGCTTGCCGTCCGGCCCGGGCGGTATGGCGGGCGCCTCTTCCGTCCCGAACAGCCTGTTCAGGTGGTCACGATAGGCGTTGATCTGGCGCACGATCTCGGCGGAGACGTGCGGTTTGCTACTTCGCGTCACAGACAGCACGGGCCAGAGCGTATCGAGGCCATGGGCAACAGCCGCGCGCCGGGTCAACTGTTCGAGCACCCCGATCGCATCGGCGACGGGCTCGATGGTCACCCACTCCGCCTGCGCTCCCCGGGCCCCCTTTCCCTTGTAGGCGGTGGAACGGACGCGGTGTCGTGACACGGTGCCGTCCTCGCTGCGCGCAAGCGTCAGGCATCCCCGGCGCATCGCCTGCACCTCGCAATCGCGCATACCGGTCAGATAGGCGCAGACCACATAAGCCGCTGCCTGCAGCATGCGCTCTTCCAAGACGAGGGATTTGGCATCGAAGCGGAGCCGCCATGGCCGGTCGAGATCGGCATCGACCGAGATCGGCGTATCCATGCCGCCGGGTTCGATCCCGATATCCGCGATGGCGGCGGCGATGAGATCGGACGCGCCGCCGGCGAGAGCGAGATGCATCGCCGGCTCCCTGGCGGCATCGACGCCTACGTGAAGATGCAGAAGCTGCACGTTGACGACGGGCAGAAGCTCCCCGCTTACCGGATCGACGGATGCGGAACCGTTGGGCGGACTTGCCCAGACCGGCACGCCCCGACCTTGCCGCGCGCGGGACCGGAAATAGCGCACCAGTCGCTGCCGTTGCCGGCGGCGGCGCTCCGCATGCGGCAATCCCTGTTCCGCAACGAAGAGCCGGTCGCGGCGCGCTTCGAGCCGGGAAAGCTCACGCCGGGCGGCGAGAATGTCCCCTGCGAATACCGTGATGTAGCGCAGCGACCATGCCAGAAGCGGCGCAATGATCGGCTCGGGGATGCGCGGGGTCCGGTTCTCGGGAACATGACGATAGCCCGCGACGCGCGCGGGTGGCCGCCCGTCCCACGGTTCGAACGACAAGCCGCCGCCGGGAAGGTGCTCGCGGTAGAGATAGAAGTCGATGACGACCTCGAGAAGCTGCCCGACAATGACGGGCCGCCTTGCCGGGTCCTCTCGGAGATGCCGCGCGTAGGCGTCGATCAGCGGAGGATCAATGCGGGCAAGGTCCAGCGCGCCCAATCGTTCGCGGACGAAGCCGAAGAAGCGCCGCGCCCGGTTGAACGCCTGCCGCACGCAGCTGGGCGGCAGCTTCGGACGATGGCCGGGAAGGTCGACATTGAGACGCGCATAGAGATAGGCGCGCATCATTGCCTGCACATCGGCATCTTCGAGCACGTCGAAATGCACGGTGACGTGGCAGCGCCGGGCGTTCTCACGGAAGACGGCGGGACCCAGATTCCAGCTTGGATCGCCGACGCGCGACAGGTCCTCGCGGGCATGGCCCGGCTTGAGCGGCGCGCACGCCAGCACGGGCCGATCATCGAACGCATGCGCGCGGGCAAGGGCGGGCGCGGTCATGCGCGCGCCTCGGGGGGCAGATAGAGGCGCTCCTCCACGGCGCGTAACCGCGCTTCGGCGACAACGGCATCGGAAAACGCGGGCAAGATCTGATGGACGATCCGGGCATGAACCTGCCCGAACTTGACCATCCAGTCGGGACCGGGAAGCCCCTGCCGCTGGTCTTCGACGAAGGACAGGAAGGCCATGATCGCGGGGAGCTTGCGGGCGGTGATGACGGCGTTGGGGCAATGGAGGCATCCCCAGAACGGCTGCTGGCATGGCGAGCCGGCCTCGGCGAAGGGGCTGCTATGGAACCCCGCGCAGGCGGCGAGCCAGAGATCCTGCTCCCCATCGAGAATGGAACCGACCGCATCCGGCGGCATCAGCGGCCCGGCCTGTTCGGGCGCTTCGCGCAGCGTCTTCTCGGCTGCTGGCGCGAGGATGGTCGGCATCGCGGCGACGACAGCGTCGCGGAAGGCATCGGCGACGGTGGCCTCGTGCAGGGGCCGCAGCGATGGCAGATCGGCGTAGTGGCGCGCCGCGACCTCGGGCGTGTGGCCGACCGCGAAGCGGGCGATGTACCCCTCGGTTTTGGTGTACCACAGCGCCTTGTGGGTTTTGCGAAGCCGGGACAGCAGAAGATGGAGCGGCTTGCCCTCCTCATCGACAATCCGGTGCCGTGCCACCCAGGCGTCGAGGCGTTCGCGCGGATGACGGATGCCGGCATGGAGACCGCCGACGTTGTGGTAAACCCAGAGACAATCGGTGGGCAGATGCTGACGGGCGACGGTCGTGATCTCGATCAGCCGGCGGAGAAGGCCACCCGGCGTGCCGAGGCCGCCGTCGCGCACGCGCATGCTCTTGTGCCCGGCGGCGCCGGCGCGTCGCTTCAGGTATCGAAGTTCAACGGTTCCGGCGGAGGGATTGGCCAGGCAATCGACCGTCAGCGCCTTCAGGCATTCCGGCTCGAGGCCGGTATCGAGAGCAAGCAGCACGAGCAATGGCGGCAGATCGGTGACGTGCAGATGATGTCGGCGATGCAGGTCGTCGATCAGCGTGCTGATCGGCAAACCGCGCCGCAAGCGCATGAAATAGAGACGGCGCAGCTCGACGCTCTCGGTCCGAACGGCTCCATGGCGCGCGATGAGAGCTTCGACATCGGCCCGCGCTCCGGCAATGACCGGATCGCCCTCATCGGTCCGATCCTCGGCGCCGATCCGGCGGAATATCGCTTCCACGTCCGTACGGGCCGCGTCGCGCAGCGCGCGGGCGACGAAGGGACTGTAGGCATCACGCGGGGTCGAGCGTCCCGCCGAGGTCGCCATTGTATAGCGCAACCGCTCATGGAGGTCGGGCGTGATCCTGTCGGGCCGATCCGCCTCTATCGCACGCAGCGTATTGACGATCTTGCTGACCGTCACATGCCGGTAGATCGCGCCCATTCCCCCGCGTTCGAGTGCCGATGCGAAACCGTCGACATGGGCTGCGCGCACGTCTTCGGGCCCGTCCACCTCCCCCGCCTCATCGGAAAGCCAGGTGAAGAAACGGCGATAGGAGTTTACATACTGTTTGATGACGCTGGCCGCACCGATCCGGCCGCCGAGCGCGGCCGACCGGCGCAACGCGCTGGCAAAGGCGATAGCGAGCGGACGAGGATCGAGATCGGTCATGTCGACCAGGACGGTCCCGCCATGCCGCGCCTCGATGACGAACCTGAGGCCGAGCACCGGATCGGGATTGGCTCGCTCCGGCGTGACGGGTACGAAAGCGACGGGCCTGCCCTTGCGGGGACGCCCGCTCATGCGCCCTGCGGTCCCGGCAGCAGTGCCAGCAACTCCTCGACCGCCGAATCCACCGTATCGGCGCGGGTCGCAATATGGTCGAGATAGATATAGGTGGTGGCGAGACTCGCGTGGCCGAGCAGGCGTTGCACCTGCTGCAGCGGGTCGCCCAGGATCAGCCGGTAGCTCTCCATCGGCCCCGCCGGCAATGCGGCTTCGCGCAGACGCTCCTGGATCAGCAAGGCGAGCATATGGACCGCGAAGGTGTGGCGCAGCTGGTGCGGGCTGATCGACAACGAGAAACCATAGTCTCTACAGCGCTTGCAGGCGCGGGCGAAGATCACCTCCCAGGAATTGGGTCGAACGGGCTGTCCAACCTCGGTCAGCCATAGCGCCGCGGGCTCGCGCGGCGTTCCGTTCTCGCTGCACAGGATCAGACGGCATCGTTCTTCTGGCGTGCAGACATCGCGCATGCGGTCGAGACCGGCGTCGGTGATATGGATCGGCCGGTCAAAGCACGCCGCACCATCGCGCGCGACGAATTTGGCCGCGCCTGCCGCGCGCTCGACATCGATATAGGCCGCGATCTGACGAAGCAGCCGGCGTGGGACCAGAACACTTCGTCCGCGATCGCCCTTGGTGAGCGGCGGCGGCAGGCGCAGCCAGAGCTGCCGGTTCTCATCGCCGTCCGGAACGATAACCGCGAGATCACCGGCGAGCAGACCTGAGGCCTCTTCCAGTCGCAAACCTGTCGTGACGAGCAGATCGGCGAAGAGTGCGTTGCGCAATCCGTTCCGATCACGTGCGCCGGGGCGTTCGCTGCCGTCAGGCGCGAGGCCGCGCAGACCGACCTCGCGGAAGATGCGGTAGTCGTCCATCGTGACGAACCGGACATCCGACCGCTTCGCAACGCGTTCATAGGCGTCGTTGCGCGCGGCGATCATTCCGCGACGTCCACCCTGCGCCGGTCGCCACACGGCACGACGGTTGAACGGTGCCTCGGCGATCAGCCCTTGCCGCTCGCCCCAGCGATAGAGGCGATCAAGGCTGGCGACGGCCCTGTTCCAGCTTGCCGCCGTGATCCGCTGACCAGCATCGCCGCGCCGGCGCGCACGATGATAAGCCTCAACATCGTCGCGGGTCGCAGCCCATACGGTCTTGCCGCAGGCATCGAGAAAGCGAAGCCAAACTGTCACATCATAGGCCTGGGCGCGAAGCGAATGCCGCGATCGAATCCCCGATAGCGGCAGGTCGAGAAAGAAGCGATCCAGATCGGGGTCGTAGAGCGCGTCACCGCGCAGGATCAACGGCACATGCGCGTCGAGACCCCCGGCCACGCGACGCTCGCAAACAGAAATAATCGACACCAGCGCAAAACCCTCCCCATGCCCCCACCCGGTGCACGCTTCGGCCCGGCAGTTCTCAGGCTGGCCGCCGCCAGCTCTTTGGTAAGCGCGGCGGCCAGCCTGAAAACTGCCTACCGTCGACGCCTGTCACCCATCCTACGGCAGGGTGGCATGCGGTGCAGACTGTCAAGATAAGGCGACCAGCTCTTCCATCGCATAGGACGCGTCACCGAACCGGCCGGAGAGATCGCGATCCAGGCGCCGGTCCACACCCGACCAGTGCACCAGCTCGTGGCAGAGAACCGCGTAGAAGGCCTCGGCTGGATCGCTCGTCTCGGTGCCGGTGAACCGGCGGCGGTCTGGCATGCGGACCAGGTCCGGGCCGGGCATGTAGCAGGCCACGTCACCGCCTTCCTCGATCCGGGCGCCAGTGGCCGCCGCGAAGACCTCGGCCTGCGCGATCGGATAGAACAGCGGCGCCTCCGGAAGCGTCTCGGGCGCGGTCTCGAACCCATCGACCTGCGCGCCGTTGAACACCCGGCTGGCACGGGCCAGCATCCGTTCGCCGGGCGCACTCTCGCCGGTCTCGGTGTCGGTCTCTTCGACCGCGAGGGTCTTGTAGAAGACGATCAGCGACGACCGCTCGCCCTTGCGAACCTGGCAGCCCCGGTCCTGCCACTGCTTGTAGGTCCCCCAGGTATTGGAGGAATATTCGGCCGCCCACGCCGAGACCCAGAGGCTCAGCACGTTGACGCCGTTGTAGGGGTTGCCGGTGGCGATGTTCACCGGGCGGGCCAGGCTGCCGCCCCGGCTGCACGTCCAGGGCATCCGGGCCGCGCCCGCGGTTTCCATCGCGGTGACGATCTGGTCGGTGATTGCCTGGTGAATGTCGAAGCGGTTCTGCTGGCGGGCCATGATCTGTTCCTTTCGCCGTCTGCAAGACCGCACCCGTTGCGGCCTGATGGCGACCGAAACGGCGGATGCAGGCGGCCCTTGCACCCCGAAGGGGCGGGCGAAGCGGAAAGACGGCTCTGCCGTTGCAAGGACTGATCGCACACGCCAGGGACGCCCGGAAAGAAGGCCGCAGCGGGCGCGGGCCCGGACCTATGGGCGAAAGGCGTCCGGGCCCCCTGCCCCGCTGCCGCAAGACCACCAGCGCATCTGCGATGGATCCCCGAGCTGCGGCCCGACCGCTCCGAGGATCTGACGTCGCAGCCGCGCGCGACAGCCATCGACGCCCGCCCAGCCAGCCGGTCCCTGGGTTCTTTCAGTGACTGAGCCGGGCACCGAGGCCCCGCGCCCCCCGGCAGTCGGGAAACAGCAAGGACAGAGACCTCCGGCTGGCCCAGCCCCAGGCGGAAGTTGCTGACCGGTCACCGCCCTCGCACGAGAACGGGTATTCCGGCCCCGGCGCGACGCGCGGCTTAAGCTGGCCCTGCAAACCGCGACCACCGCAATATCGGCAACATCCTGCCAATCTCGATCCTGCGCCCTCCTCGGTCTTTCGATGCGCGCGCAAATGGGCTTCCGTCATCCACGGATCACAGCCTTCGCCACGGACATTGGTTACCCTCAGGGAAGGAACAGCGGCTTGGCGCTGGATTGGCAGGTGCCCCCATTCTGGGCGATGAACATTGCACGACACCTCGAAGACCGCACCGGGACCGCGGCCCGGGCGCTCACCGAGGTCGGCCTGCCTGCGGACCTGCTGCGCTCCCCTCCGGACCGGGTCCGCATCGGGGACGAGACCGCCCTGCTCAAGATCGCGGCGCGCGACACCGGGGACGAGATCATCGCCTGCGAGGCCGGTATCGGGTTTGATCCGCGAAGAACCTCGTTGCTCTCCTATCTGCTCCTGAATGCCAGGACCCTGGAGGAGGGAATTGTCCTGGCGCACCGCTACCTCAGGATCGAACGTCAGCGGGCCGTCTTTGCCAGCCGTCTGCATGGCAACACCGCATTCCTGCATGTCGATGCCCGGGCCACGGAACTGCGTGATCATCCGCTCTATATCGAACACGCGCTCGGCGCGATCCTCGCCGTAATACGCCGCGCCGTTGGGACTGAACTGGCCCCCCGCGAGGTGCACCTGATGCACCGCCGGCCGAAAGACTTCGAGCGCAGGCTGGAAGACACCTTCGAAGGCGAGGTGCGCAGTGGCGCGTCCCTGCCGGGACTGGTCCTGGATCGTGCAACGCTGGATCTTCCGCTGGTGGATCCCGACACGGTGCTCCTGCCCCACCTCACGACCCATGCCCGGATGCTGCTCGAGGCCCAGAGGGAGCGGCATGGCGACCTCGGGCATCGGGTGCGCGATGTGATCGCCACACATCTGTCTAAGGGCGCTCCGACCAAGGCCAGGGTGGCCAGGATCCTTGGCATGAGCCCCCGAACCCTGTCGCGCCGCCTGGGCGCCGAAGGCAGCAGCTACGAAGGCCTGCTTCTTGCGCTGCGCCGTGACCTCGCGGATCGCTACCTCGGGGACAGGACGCTCGGCCAGGCCCAGATCGCCCATCTCCTCGGCTATGCCGATCAGCCGAGCTTCACCACGGCCTACAAGCGCTGGACCGGCACGACACCCGGCGCCGCCCGCAGACGCGGCGGCATTGGCAGAGACGCCAAAACCTCTGACCCGCCCTGACAAGCCTGTGCGGCTGACGTCCCGGATACCGGGCGGTATCCATGCGCGTTGTGTGCCTGGCAAACGGGGGGAGCTAAGCGTCATGGGGGAAGACGACAGGAAATATGCGTTTCCGGAGGCGTTCCTCGTCAGGCGCCACGTCAACGGCGACAAGGAGATCGTCGGTATCCGCTACCGGTGGAACACCGGCGAAACCCAGATCGCCTGGTGCGATGAGACGCAGCCCGATCCGGACGAGATCGAGGAAGACGCAATCCGACCACCGGGGTAACAGCAAAGCGCAGTTGGCAACCGGGGCCCCGGTTGCCGGTCAGTTCCGATACCGCATCGCTGCGATGCAGCATCGACGCGATCTCCATTGCAAGAGATCAGCCCTCCTCGCCCCCAAGCCGGTCCCGTCAGCATGGCGGCATCCACCTCCTCCCGGATGCGCCTTTGCTTTGCCCGCTCGCGAAACAGACCCGGCAACCTCCGTTGCCGGGTCCAGGACGCCCGCTCAGGGCGTCGGGTCCCCAGGCTCGACGAGCACTTCGGTCTCGTGCGGCGAGACCGGGTTCAGGAAATCGACGCCTTCCGCGATGATCTCGCATCCGAAACGCTCGACATCAGCGGCGTCCGTCCAGCGGGTGTAATGGATGCGGCCGCGGACCAGGACCTTGGAACCAGTCCCGCAGCGATCCTGCACGACCCGGCCAAGGCCGTTGAAGCAGATGATCCGATGCCATTCGGTATCCTCGATCCGGCTGCCGTCCTCGGCGCGGACGACCTGGCCGTCGACGAGGCGCGGACGCGAGGTGGCCAGCGAGAACCGGGTGACCGAGGTGCCGCCCTGGGTGTTGCGGGTGTCCGGCGCGCGGCCGATGTTGCCGGCAAGGATGACGATATTCTGCATGTGACTGTCTCCGATCTGTCTTTCGAAGGGACCGTCCCTCCGATGAGACCCGGCAGAAGACTGTCGGGCGCGGCACGCACGCCGGGCGCAACGCCCGGCGGTCACCCCCAAGGATCGGGGTGGAGCGGGAGGGGCGTGGAACACGCCCGACACGGCCCGGGCCAACGCGGGGTTGCGTGCACGAGACCGAACAGGATTAGGGGATCCGTCAGACGGAGGGACAGGGCCAGTCGGGAGATCAGATCGGAGACAGGGTGCGGAGGGAGTGTCTGAAACGCTGTGTATCCGAGCCCCCCATGCGGAACGGAAGGCGGCAACCGGCGTGGCGCACCGCCCTTGAGACCGAGGAATAGACCGTCCCGGAGGAGGCGCCTTCAGTCGTCCTTGCCGGGCGCCAGTGCGTCCAGCCTGCCGCGCAGCTCGGCCACCTCGCCTTTCAGCGTCAGCACCTGGTCCTGCAGCGAAAACGCCATGCAGAACAGCATCTGCTGCAGCTCCCAGTCGGTCGCCTCGACATTGGGCGGCGTGACCTTGTCGAAAGCCATGGGCTTCTGCCCCTGTGCGACCAGCAGCGCGTTGATCTTTTCCAGGTCCTCGGCGAACCGTGCCTGCACGCCCTCGATATCGGCCTCTTTCGGCATCAGCTCCTGCGGTTTCGGCACGGGACGCAGGTGGCCGTGCAGGATCAGCAGCGGCCCGGCCAGCCGACGGAAGGCCGAGGACCAGGTCGGGAAGGGCCGCGAGCCGCTGAAGATCGCCCAGGCCGTCATCAGCCCCGGCGCGCGCGCCTCGTTGGCCCGTTCGCTTTTCAAACCGTCGAGCCCCAGGATCCGCGTGCAGAAATGCTGCGCCACGTCGCCGATTTCCTCGAAATTGTAGATCTCGAGATTGGGGAAATGCACCGCCCAGTCCTGCGCATGGTCTGCATAGCTCAGCGCGCCGGCCGCGCCCTCCAGCCAGGTGGCGAAGGGGTTCAGCCCGCCGTTGTGGCGCTTGGAGCGGATTTCGAATTCCATGAAGGCGCTGACCGCGCGCTTGTCGTGGCGGCGCACGTAAAGCACCGGGCGCACCCGCACGCCACTGGCCGCCAGCCGCTTGAGCACCCGCAGCACGCGCCACTTCTGCACCAGGAAGGCCTCGTTGCTCCAGACCGCCTGGCGCACGCCCGTCTCGGCCAGCCGCTGCAACTCGTCCCGGACCACCCGTTCGATCTGGGCGTCGATGTATTCGTCCGGCCCCGAGGAAAAGAACAGCTGCGGGCGGTCGCGTTCGCACCAGCCATGGCGCGTGGCGCCCGGGACCTCTTCCAGCGCCAGCCCCATGTAGGACAGCCCCGCCGCCTCCAGCGCCTCGGCATTGCGCAACAGGGTGAACTGCAGCGAGGTCGAGCCGGCCTTGCCGGCCCCGATATGGACGATGAGTTCCGGAAGCTCTGCCTGGTCTGCCATATGGGTCTTTCCCGTCGGTCGTTCCGCCCGGGTCGCCCCGGGCCGGTGGTCGCATTCCGGCCCCTAGTGCCATTCGGCCAGCCGGGATGGCAAGGGCAGGGGGTGGGCCCTGCAATGTTTCGCGCGCGAAACATCTGCGCCGGGCGGGACAAACCCCGCACTACCGCCGTTCCAGCCAATCCTTGAGCTCGCCCAGCAGCCGGGCGTCCACCTGATCGCCCGAGATCTCGATCCGCCCGCTCTCGGGCCAGTGCCGCAGCACCAGGCCGGACGTGATGTCATAGCGGGTCAGGTCGGGCAGCGGTTTCGCGGCGGCCTTCTCCGGCTTCGGGGCAGGGGGGGCGACAGCGGGCGCCAGCGCCGCCTGCAGCACGGCGATTTCCGCCTCGGCGCTCTGCGGATTGGCCTGGGCCAGACGGGCGCGCAGATCTTCCGCGCCGCCGTCCTCCAGCAGCTTCACCAGCGCCAGGCCCAGTTTCTCGGAAATCGCCCAGGGGTAGCGCAGGTCCCCGTCCAGCGCCTCGACCAGCCCGATGAAGGACCCGATCTTGGACCGCTTCGATCGCGTGACCGACCCGTAAAGCCCCTGCAGCGCGGCGCGCGGGCTGTCAAAGACGCCCTCGGCCACCGCGCGATGGGCAATGCGCGCGCGTTCGTAATGGCTGAGGTTGGCGCGGATCTCGTTCTCCTCGACCATCGCCACATAGGCCGCCTCGGCGCTTTCCGGAGCAATCACCAGCGCGCGCACGGTGGCGAACCGCGCCTCCCCGGTCTCCTCGTGCAGTCGGCGCAGCGCGGTCAGCCGCCGCCAGCCCGAGATGAGCCCGTAGCGGCCTGATCCGACCTTCACTACCTCCACCGGCGTCTGCTGCCCGCGCGCCCTGAGCGAGGCGATCAGCGCGCCCATCTCGTCCTCGTCCAGCTGGATCCGGTCGCGCACCAGGTGGCCGGCGGCGATGCTGTCGATGGGCAGTGCCTCGATCAGCCGGCCCTCGTCCCGCGCCGATTGCAGGGCCGAGGACAGCTCGGCCAGGGCCGCGACGGAGGCCGCCTCGCCGGCCACCGAGGCAATGGGCACGGGTCCCAGCCCCGTCGAGGGGCTGAGCGTGGGGGCCGAGAGGTAATCCCCCTGGGCCGGGGTCAGTCGCTTGCGTTTTGCCATGTGGTGCCTCCTCTCCGATGCCGGTTCTTATTGTATGAACAGAGGGGGCGCTGCCCCCGTCCGCCGTTGGCGGACTCCCCCGGAGGTATTTGAACCAAGAAGAAGACAGGGGCGCGTCCTGCAGCTTCTTCTTGGCAAAAATACCTCATTCCGCCGCCTCCAGCATGTCCCGCCGCCAGGTTCCAATGAGCAGCCGTTTGAAAGCGGCGTAGGTGGCGTCGAAGGTCTCGCGGCCGCGGGCATAGGTCTCGCGGTTGAAGTCGCGGTAGTCGGCCTCGTAGATGCCTGACACCTGCTCACCCGCCTGGCCGATCAGCGCGGTGAAGTCCTGGCGGTGGGGCGACAGGGTGCGGCCCAGGTAGGCCTGGATCAGCGAGGCCATCTCGCCCTGTTGCGCACCGTCATAGCGGGTGATCACCGCGCGCACCGCGTCCCATTCGAAATTGAGTTCCTCGCGCCCCAAGGCGCGGGCGGCGATGTTCTCGCCCTCCTCGATCGACTGGAAGGTGGAATGCAGCATGTCGAAGAACCGGCCCGTGCTGTCGAACTCCAGGAACGACGCACCGAGCGGCACCAGCAGGATATCCGCCGCCGCCAGCCCGTTGATCGTCAGGTAGCCCAGGGCAGGGGGGGTATCGAGGAAGACCACGTCGTATTCGTCCAGCACCCCGTCGGCCTCCAGCCGGTCGGTCAGCGCATCCCACAGCTTCCAGCCCCGCGCCGCCATCCGCCAGACCGGGATCTGGAATTCCGCCCAGTACAGGTTCAGCTGGGCGCCGATCAGGTCGATGTTGGGCCAATGCGTCGGCTGGATCAGGTCCTTCGCCGTCATGTCGATCGCCGTGTCCAGCATCTCGTCCAGCGGCTGGGGGGCGTCGCCGCGGGCGGCGCGGGCGCGGTTTTCCTCGCGCAGGTGTTCGCCGTAATGGCGCGCGATCAGCGGGAAGGCGGTCTGCCATTCGTCCTCGACCTTCCCGCCGAAGATCGAGGTCATCGACCCCTGGCTGTCCAGGTCGATCACCAGGACCTTGTAGCCGTCCAGTGCCGCCGACATCGCCAGATGCGCCGCGGTGGATGTCTTGCCGACGCCGCCCTTGAAGTTCGCGACCGCCACCATCTTCGCCGGCAGGCCCTCGGGGCGGAAGGGCTTGTACTCCTTCGCGCGGGATCCTTCGGCGGCGAAATGGGCGCGCAGGCGCAGCACCTCGTCCAGCGTGAACCACTTGGCGCCGGTCTCGGTTTCCGACCGGCCCTGGGGCAGGTCCGGGTTGGCCTTCAGCACGCGGCGGAAATGGGCCTGGGCGACCGGGATCAGGTAGCGCGTGATCTCCCACGTGGAAAACAGCCGCAGCGATTTGCGCCCTTCCGCATCCATCCCGCGCGAGGCCAGGTCGGCGCGTCCGCGCGCGCAGGCCTCGGCGATTTCGGCAAAGCCTTTCGTCGTCGTGGGGGCGGCCAGCTCGCCCAGGGCGGCATCGGCGTCGATGTTGAAATAGGGGGGAAGATCCCGTGCCAAATCCCGTGCCATGTCTTGTGTTCCGCTCGATATGCGCTGTTTTTCGGATTCTACCCCAAAAGGGCGCACATGGGAAGGATCGCGGCACATGAGCATGCTTTTCTTAGCAAATTCAGGGCGTTTTCCGCCCTTATCCTGGCCTTCCGCAGGGGTGCTGCAAATTTTTTCGAAGTTATAATCTAGTTATTTCAGTGTTAAGGCGTCGGACGGTTTCAGGCAAGCCTCTGATCCTCATGGCAAAAATCCGCAGCTGGCGGGGCAATGTGACTCTGAACCCCCGATAAAGCGACTCTGATCCCCCGATGAGATGACTCCGAACCCCCGATCGTGCCGCTGGACGCGCCCATGTGGATAAGTCTAGGGTGGCCGTCAATGAAACCACGAAAGCTCCGGGGGCATCCCCGAGGGCACAAGCCGGTCGCAGAGCCGGCAGAGGGCAGGCAGAATGAGCGGCGCAGGCACCGGCATGACCGGAGGCGGAGGGTTG